>OMRF01000084.1 GCA_900313435.1 uncultured Lachnospiraceae bacterium
ACAGCCAGTACGCGGAAGATCCCGGTCAGGACTGGGACATGCTGCGCAGGGGGCTTTACGAATGGAAACAGGTCGCTCCGTATTTGCTCAGGGATATGTATGTGCACACGCCCTGGCACAGCGCGGAGGAAACTGATGGCTTTACCGCGTACAGCTTTTTTGATCCAGAAAAGCGCGAAGGCGTGCTGCTCGCTTTCCGGCAGGAAAACTGCGAGGCTGACGAGCTTACATTGACGCTGCCTTACGCCGAAGCAGGCGCAGTGCTCACCGACGCCGATACGAATTGCAGCTTCACCGTATCGGGCAGCGAAATGAAGACAAGCGGTATAAAGCTATCCTTTGAGCATAAGCGTGAAGTAAGACTGTTCTGGATAAAAACGGATTTGTAATAGTCGTGATGCCCATCTTCGCTCAGGTTTAAATACTACCGAATACAGCCAGTATAACGATAGCGTTTCGTATTTCAGAATTGTCAAAAACGATATCTGTTACTTATGGTTTCAGCCCCGGCCACACCTGATCGATGGTGCTCGGTCGGGGTTCATTCTTTTCTTTCTCCCGCCGGGCGTTCCATGCACGGAGCCTGATGTAGCCCACCATGTCCATTTCGTCTATATCCTTCATACGCCAGCCGCTTTCCAGCATGGCGTTGTAGGTTGCGTACACATAATCCGGCAGCGTCAGTCGCTCTTCGTCTCCTGCGCTGTCGGCTTCATAGGGAATTCGGAAAGCGCCTCGGTCGTTGCCGTTTGGACTGCCATCAGGGCTATCGGGATATCCACCATCAGGCGGTCGGCAGGATAATGATCGTACACATCGTCAGGTGAGAATTGGTTCCCAAAGAGAACACAAAACCATTTGACGAGTACATCCGGCGCATCCGGCACGCTGATCTTTTCCTCTTCGCTGATCTCCTCGCCGTCCACAGCCTGCTTTGCCATGCGCTGGATGCGCGCGTACATTTGTGTCGCGGGCTTGATCTCCCGCAAGGCACGACCGCTGATGAAGTCCACGGTATATTTCTTTTCTCCAAGTGTGCAGGTGATCATGCAATACCTCCGCTATTATGATAAAGGATCACGGCAGCGCCTGCCCGGAAAGAGCAAAGCGCTGCCGCGTTTGTGAGCCCCGTTCCTCAGGGCGCGGGCGTGATAACCGGCTCGTATACGCCGGTCAGGAAGGTTGCGGCCTTCTCCGCGGTGAAGCCGTTTTCACCTTCGTCGGCAACGGCCTGGTAGCGTCCGTCGTGGGTCCGCTTGATCGCGGTAAACTCCACTTCGGGGGTCTGGCGGTTGATCGTCTTGCCTTCCTTGGTGGCGAAGTTCTCCGTGAGCGGCTTTGCGCGCACCTTGTAGAGCCATACGTACCTGTACTTGCCGTCGCTCTTTTCAGACTTAAAGCCAATGGCGAAGTAAGGCGGCTTGTCCTGGGCAGTGCGGATTAGCACGCCGTTGTCGTCGACCACGTTGGCAAAAATCATCTCCTGGATGACCAGGGGAATATCCGCCATCTTGAGCTTGAAGCTGATCTCCGGGTCGGCGTACAGAGTATCGAACTCGGTGTCATCGGCGTATTGGATATCCGGATCAGCGTTGTCCGGGGTGACGCTGGCTTCGATTGCGCCTGCCATAAGCTGCAGGTCGCCATAGGTGTGGCCTTCATCGGTATCGGTCAGAAGTGGTGCGAGCACCACATTTTTCAGACCGACCGTGGAGGCTACTTTGGGGGATGCGGTAGGACTGTTAGCCATATTCTTTATTTCTCCTTTATTTTTGGTGTGTTATTACGGTTTGAGCGCGTCTCTTAGCACGCGCTTGATCTCTTCACAGGCGTCCGGATAGCGAACGTCGAAGGCGGGACGAACAAACGGATGCATGGGCGCGGGAGCCGGGCCGCCGTGGCCGTACTCCACAGGGTTTGCGTAGTATGCGCCCTTTTCACTGTGCTTCACACCGATCGTGATCTGTTTGCCGGAGCCGCCCCGTTTCTGTCTCACGCCGTGGGTGTGAATGGACGAATACAGATCGCCTGATATGATTTGGGGATCACTGGAGGCGTTCGCTTTCATCTGCTCCTCTATGGGGACAGCTCCAGCTTCAAGCGCCTCGTCGATGACACGGCTTTCGTTTCCCACAGCGCCCGCCATTGCGGTCATGTCGTTATAGAGCTCATCGAGCCCACTAATCGTCAGCGGCATAGCTTTTCTCCTGATACAAAACCCATGTCCATTGCACAGTGTACTGCCGGGTGGCGGTGTCGTATGCGGGCTGGTTGTAACCCTTGTCCGATTCCTGCAAAATAGAAAAGCCATGGTTGTACATGGCTTCGCGGATAACATCCGCCATCTCCGTCGGGTCAATATCGCTCCACAGATTCATGTAGACGTAAGAGCGAAAAGAAGTCACATGATCATCCTGATGGCTTGCTTCCGTGGTCGTGGAGGAATAAACCACGTACTGCAGCGGTGGATTCTGATCAACGGACGTGGCTCTCCACACACCGGCGTAGACAGGAATGCCGATATCCCTGAGCGCTTCCTGCACTGCTTTCATCCGCTCACTCCCTTTGCAATGGAAGCCTTAAGGCCGAGATAGGTGCGCTTGAAGCTGTACTCGCCAAGAGTTGAGATGTTCCATTTATCTCCCTGAAAGCGCACCCACATCCCAGGCTTAATATCCTTACGGTAGCGGATAGTAAAGTTGATCACGGCCTCGGTGTTCATGACATCGGCGCTGCGGTAGTGCTGGTTTCCCGCATCGACCACGGCTGCCCAGACCCGGCAGATTACTTTATCCACAGGCTGTGGATAACCGTTTTCATTGATGATGTTTTCTGTGTAGCCGATCTCGATCCGGTGTCTTAGTGCCCCAGGGTGCGGATCGCTTTCGAAGTTTTTATAACCTCGCAAGAATCCTCACCTCCATCAGAACATTTTCTCAGGATCGCGGTACGGGTAGAGCAGCGAATCAAATGCCATTGTTCTATACTAGGCCTCTATGTGGCCGGTATGAATTCTGTCATTACACCGGAAACACGGCTTAATGCAACTGATTTCTTCGAGC
>OMRF01000274.1 GCA_900313435.1 uncultured Lachnospiraceae bacterium
AAACATCGCCGCAAAGCCTATCAGGATCTTTATCTGAACACCTATTGAAAACATGTTCATCTGCGGCGCTACCTTAGCCATTACGCCGAGAACGACATTCGCTACAAGCATACACGCAAAGATGGGAAGCATTATCCTGAAACCAAGCTGCACATAGTCAGAAAGGTATCTGATGAGTACTGAACCTATATTGTCCCAGGCAAAATCAGCTCCCCCTAAGGGTATCATCGTAAAAGAATCTATAAAGGCCGAAAGGATGTATTTGTGCATATCGGAGGCCAGAAGCAAAAGCAGCATAAAATAATAATAAAACTGCCCGGTGACCGTCATCTGAGTATTCATGGTGGGGTCGAATTCCGACACCATCGAAAGGCCTATATTCATGTCTATGAGACTGCCGGAAAAGGTGATTATAGACATGCAGATGTTGCAGATAAAGCCAATCAGCACTCCACAGATTATCTCCTTCACAACCAGCACGCTATAGCCTATGGCAGAAACATAGGGCATCTCCACAGGTGAGATGGCATTTGCCACAAGAATGGCGAGCACGGCTGAAAAGCCTATCCTTGTCCTCACCGGAAAGCCACTTGTTGAAAAAAATGGTGCTGCAAAAGTAAAGGATGCTATCCTGATGAAGATGAGAAGGAAATATTCAAATGACGCGAGTGAAAAGGTCTGCTGTACCATTTCATGTAGAAACCGGTCTTATGAATTGCGAAAAATTCGACCATGTATTCGCGACAAAGGTAGTAAGCGTGTTCATGATGAAAGAACCAAATACCAGAAGCGCTATAAAGATCGACAGGATTTTCGGGACAAATGTGAGCGTCTGCTCCTGTATTGAGGTTACGGTCTGGAAAATAGAGATAACGAGACCTACCACAAGAGATATGAGGAGCAACGGCGCGGCACAGAGGATGACATTGTAAAAGCCATCACGCATTATATCAAGTACCTGACCTTCAGACATCTTTTTCCTCCTCTAATAAAAAGTCTTTATGAGACTTCCGATCACAAGATTCCAGCCGTCTGCCATAATGAACAGGAGTATCTTGAACGGCATCGATATGGTTGTGGGCGGAAGCATCATCATACCCATTGACATAAGCACTGAAGCAACGACCATATCTATCACTATGAAAGGTATATAGATGAGGAAGCCTATGATAAAGGCTGTCCTTAGCTCGGAAAGAATAAAAGACGGAACGAGCACGACAAAGGGAACATCATCATAATCAGTATAGGTCACGTTCGCTATGTCGCAGAAGAAGTTGAGGTCCTTCGTCTGTGTCTGACCGTACATGAACTGCCGAAGGGGCTTCTGAGCTTCTACTACTGCCTGCTCATAAGTGATCTCGCCACGGTCAAGGGGCGCTAACGCATTATCATTTATCGAGACCAGCGTGGGCCACATTATAAATAAAGTCAAAAATAAAGCCAGACCGGCCAGAACCTGGTTCGGAGGCGAGGTCTGCGTCTGGAGTGCTGCACGGATAAAGTGGAGTACGACAATGATCCTTGTAAATGAAGTGAGCATCACAAGGAGCGCCGGTGCTATCGCAAGGACCGTAAGGACAAGGAACATCCTTACAGTAGCGGAAAGTGACGCGTTCTGTCCGTCAAAAGTCAGAGAAAAGCCACCGGTACTTGTGGTGGAATTTGACGCATTCGGGGCATACTGTGTCGAGCCGTAATCCGTATAATATGGATTTGTATTGTTGTCATTCCTGCCATAGGGCGGGATATTGCTCTGATCCTGGTTTGTGTCTCCATAACCGGCATTGTCATTTCCGGCATCAGGAACTGTCACGCCATTTTGCTGCGCATCTCCTACGGTAGTCGCAAATGCCCTCCCGGGGATTATCAGCACCAGAGAAACAACTAAGAAAAAAGCCGCCAAGGATAAACTGACGGCACAGATTATTTTTGAAGTTGTCTTTTTCATGTAAGATTACTTTCGCTTTTTGAACGAAGAAAGAAGTTCTGAAAACCTGGAGGATGTTGAGGCTTTCGCCATAAAACCATTCTGCGCCGGAGACTCCTCCTCCAAAATAACATCTTCCTTCGGCAGCTCGCCTATGAATGTCACCTCATCCTTACCAACCGCTATCACGAAGTAATGATCTTTTCCCGTCTCAACGATCTCAAGATATTTGTTCGCAGCGATCTTTGCGGTCTCGATGATCCTGAAGTTCTTTCCGTTGCCTTGCTTTTTCTGATAGCCGGCAATCCACTTGGTCGTATAATATGTGAGAATCAGCACGACCACAAAGATTATCAGGACTACAACAAGCTGAAATATACCCTCGAACCGTCCCTGGGTAATGAGAAGAGTCATAACAGAAAATCTTTCAGCCTATGACCTTCTTAACGGCCTCAAGCACACGTTCAGCTTGAAAAGGCTTCACAATGAAATCGCGAGCGCCTGACTGTATAGCCTCGATAACCATCGCCTGCTGACCCATTGCTGAGCACATGATAACATTTGCATTGGCATCCTTCGCCTTGATCCCCTTAAGCGCTCCTATTCCATCAAGTTCCGGCATGGTGATGTCCATAAGAACGAGATCGGGGTTGTACTCCGAATATGCGTCGATAGCCTTTTGTCCGTTCTCGGCTTCTCCGACAACATTGTAGCCGTTCTTCGTAAGGATATCCTTTATCATCATCCTCATGAATGCAGCGTCATCGCAGATCAGTATGTTTTTTGCCATCGTTTCATCTCCTTTAAGAAAAATAAAGACAGACTATATAATACAATTTTAAAGTAAAACACGCAAGCATTACTTGACAATCTCTGTAATACGTATTCCAAAGGACTCCTCAATGACAACGACCTCGCCCTTTGCGACATATTTACCGTTTACGAGTACATCTATTGGCTCGCCGGCTATCTTGTTCAACTCTATGATCGTGCCCGGAGTGAATTCCAGGATATCCTTTATGGATTTATGCGTTCTTCCGAGTTCTACGGTAACTTCCAGCGGAACATCCATGATGATGTCGATGTTTTCCGAGGAATAGGTCGTCGGAAATGCCCCTGCAAAGGAAGAAAACTGTGCAGCCTGAACATTGACCGGAGGCTGCTGCGTGTACATAGGAACAGGTTGCTGATACTGGTACTCCATTCCCTGAGGCGGCATCGGCTGTGGCATAGGCTGCGGCTGCGGAGGCGGGGCCTGCGGAGCGCTCTGCGGAGGCGGCGGTGCCGGCGCGGGTGCCGGCGCAGGAGCAGGTGCATCATTTGACGTCTCGCCGAAAGCTGCGTCATCAACAGTGGAATTCGAATCCGTCTGCATATTGGATCTGATCTGGGAGACCATATCCTTTACAAGCCCTATGGGGTAGAGCTGCATCATTATGGAATCAACAAGCTCACCCACCAGAAGACGGAACTGAATCTTTACGAAGTCTCCCTTTATGAACTCTCCTATTCCCTCGATCGTCCCGGTATCCTGAAGATCTATGAGGTCTGAGATGGGAGGCGTGATATCGAC
>OMRF01000087.1 GCA_900313435.1 uncultured Lachnospiraceae bacterium
AACGACCACATCATCGGGAACCGGAATATCGGTATGAGTGAAATTCCATATCGCCTTTACTCCGTTTCTGATGAGATCTGAAGCTACTTTGAGCGCATCAGACCGCGGTATCGTAAGCGCGGCTATATCGACCCTGTTTTTTTCGAGAAATCCGGGCATATCGTCATACATCATTATCTTTCTGCCGGCCACGGTTTTGTTTGAAAGCTTCTCGTCAATATCGAAAAGCCCTATGATGTCAAAACTCATATTCCCTGAGCGGATGTATCTCGTGATCGCCTGTCCGAGATTTCCGGCGCCTATTATGATCACGGGATGGACGGTATTTAACCCCAGTATCTTCGCGATCTCGTCGTGAAGGTGATCCACATTGTAGCCATAACCCTGGGTTCCGAAGCCTCCGAAATTGTTGAGATCCTGCCTTATCTGTGATGCCGTGACATGCATCCTTTTTGAGAGCTCATTTGATGATATGCGTTCAAAGCCTTCATTCATAAGCTCTTCCAGGTATCTCAAGTATCTCGGGAGGCGCCTTATCACAGCGCTAGAAATGTCTTTTTCCATAAAAGAAAAGTATAGAAATAATATGCGTTTTTGTCAAACACCGGAAAGCCTATCCCATTCATCATAGAGTTCCTGAAGCGCCTTTTTTGCTTCCTCCTGTTTTTGTGAAAGCTCTGTGAGAACCAGGGAATTACTCATGTTTTCAGGCTTCTGGATTTCAAAGTCAAGCTCCTTAATGCTTGTTTCAAGAGCTTCTATCTCTTCCTCGGTCTTTTTCAGAAGTCTTTCAGTCTTCTGTTTCTTTGCTTTTTCCTCTTTGCTCCTTGAAAAAGCCTCCTTTGAGGCAGTTGCCTTCAAGGTCTTTTCGGCAGCGTCTTCCTCTTCCATGGTATATAAGGCATGAAGTTCATCCCTCTTTTTTACATAATAATCATAATCTCCCAGATACTCTATCAATCTCTGGTTGTAGAGTTCCAATATTCGAGTGGCAACGCTGTTCACAAAGTATCTGTCATGCGAAACAAAGAGTATCGTTCCGTCAAAGATCGATAAAGCATCCTCAAGCGCCTCTTTTGATTCCATATCAAGATGGTTGGTGGGCTCGTCCAGTATCAGGAAATTGTCATGGGAAAGCATTAGGGATGTTAATGATACTCTTGCCCTCTCACCGCCGGAAAGCTGTCCTATCCTTTCGTTGATATCGTCTCCCGTGAAAGAAAAGGCTGAAAGAGCCTGCCTTATGGAAAGCTCGGTCATTTGCGGATAATTGTCGTGAACCTCATCAAGGATCGTTTTTTCCTCTGAAAGCCCCTTCTGCTCCTGATCAAAGTAACCGGGTGAAACATTAGTGCCAAGCCTTACATGACCATTATCCGGATCTTTAAGGTATGAAAGCAGCTGCTTTAAAAGCGTGGTCTTTCCTGTTCCGTTGTCTCCTATCAGAGCTACACGTTCTCCTCTTTTAAGTTCAAAAGAGAGATCCCTGTAAAGCACTTTGTCATCAAATGCTTTTTCAAGAGAGTTTACCGAAAGCACATCCTTCCCGCTTTCAAACCGGGAGGAAAATAAGGGGCGGATCACGCCTTCTTCTTTCAATTCGTGAATGATCTCGATCTTTTCAAGAAGCTTTTCCCTTGATTCAGCCCTTTTTATGGACTTTTCCCTGTTGAACTGCTTAAGCTTCTTTATGACCTCCTCCTGATGTGCAATCTCTCTTTGCTGCTTTTGAGCAGCTCTTTTGTTTGTTATAAGCTCAGTTTCTCTCTGGGAAACAAAAGCCTCGTAATTGCCCCGGTAGGTTCGTCCGCCCTCGTCATACAAAGACAGTACATGATCAGTTACCTTGTTGAGAAAGTATCTGTCGTGAGCCACGAGAAGATATGCGCCTTTGTAAGCGGAAAGAAAGCCTTCAAGCCACTCTATGCTCTTAAGGTCAAGGTGGTTGATGGGCTCGTCAAGGATTAGAAGATCGGGACTCCCCATAAGTATCCGCGCAAGGGAAAGCCTGGTCTTCTGACCACCCGAAAGAGTGTCTGTAGATCTTGAAAAGTCTGATCGCTCAAAGCCAAGCCCTATGAGGGCTCCTTCAACTTCGCTTCTGTATGAGGGACCGCCCTTTAACTCAAAAAGATGTGAAAGAGTCTGATAATCCTCAATATGACGGGAAAGCTCCTCACCAGAAAGCTTCTTCATCTCATCTTCCATAAGAGCGAGCTTTTTTTCATCGGAAATGATATCAGGTCTTGAGCCAAAGACATAATCAAAAAGGCTCCCTTCCATGACAGTGTTGACATACTGCGGAAGATAGCCTATACGGGCATCCTTTTCAAGAGCCGTGACTCCGTCATCTTCCGGAAGGAGACCCGCGATGATATTAAGGAGCGTGGTCTTTCCGGAACCGTTCCTTCCGACAAGGGCAAAATGCTCCCCTCTCTCGATGGAAAAGCTGATGTCATTTAGAACGGTAACATCGCCGAAACTTTTTTTGATATGTGATACTGAAAGAAGCATTACAGTAGTTTGGAAAGTCTGTTCGCAATTTCCTTTATGAAGGCTTCGGTTGAAAGCTTTTCAGGATTTTTCAGAGAGGTAATGAGCACAAGATCGCCGGTCATCTTCCCGCTTTCTATAGTCTCAAGAGTAGCCTTTTCAAGCTTATCAGCAAAATCGCAGAGCTCATTTATATTATCAAGCTCCCCTCTTTTTCTGAGTGCCCCTGACCACGCAAATATGCTAGCTACGGAATTGGTTGATGTCTCTTCGCCCTTCAGATGCTTGTAATAATGTCTCTGTACGGTCCCGTGAGCAGCCTCATATTCAAAATAGCCGTGCGGAGATACAAGGACAGAAGTCATCATGGCCAGTGAGCCGAAGGCAGATGAGAGCATATCGCTCATCACATCTCCGTCATAATTCTTGAGAGCCCAGACGAAGCCTCCCTTTGATTTCATTACACGGGCTACGGCGTCATCTATCAGGGTGTAAAAATATGTGATACCTGCTTTTTCAAAGCTGTCTTTGAATTCCTTTTCATAGATCTCTTCAAAGACGTCCTTGAAGGTATGGTCGTACTTCTTTGAAATAGTATCCTTTGATGAAAACCAAAGATCTTCTTTTCTGTCCAACGCAAACATGAAGCAGGAACGGGCAAAGCTTTCGATCGAAGAAAGCACATTGTACTCGCCTTTAAATACGCCGCTCTCGCCCTCCTTGAAATCGAATACTGTCTGCCTTTGAGCATTTCCTTCGGCGTCTGTAAATACGATCTCGGCCTTTCCGGGACCTTTTATCTTCATCTCGGAATCCTTGTATACGTCACCGTATGCGTGACGGGCTATGGTGATGGGTTTTTCCCAGGTCCTGACATTGGGCTCAATTCCCTTTACGAGGATCGGCGCACGAAATACCGTGCCGTCAAGTATCGCCCTGATAGTACCGTTGGGGGACTTGTACATCTCCTTAAGTCCGTATTCCGAAACTCTTGCCTGATTTGGTGTGATAGTCGCGCACTTTACGGCAACACCATACTTTTTGGTGGCTTCCGCGGCATCAACGGTGATCCTGTCATTTGTCTCGTCACGCTTTTTTAAGCCAAGATCAAAGTACTCGGTCTTAAGGTCAATGAAGGGGCAGATCAGCTCATCCTTTATCTCCTGCCATATTATCCTTGTCATTTCATCCCCGTCCATCTCGACAAGGGGCGTTTTCATTTCAATTTTAGACATGTTTTTTTCCTTATTTCACAACAAAATTAATGATACGTCCGGGCACGAAGATCTCCTTTACGATATTTCCGGAAAGCTTTGAATCTACTGCCTCATGACCTGCCTTTATCGCTTCATCCTTTGAGACATTTTTCGGAAGGGTTACAACAACCTTGGTCTTTCCGTTCACCTGAACGGGGATCTCTATCGTATCCTCTTCCATGAGCTTCTCGTCAAAATCCGGCCACCCCGCCTCAAATACGGAATTCTTGTTTCCAAGCGCCTCCCAAAGCTCCTCGGCGATATGGGGGGCAAAGGGTGCAAGAAGCCTTGCGTAAGTTCCGAGAGTTTCTTTGTCAACCCCTGATGTCTTCGAAAACTCCTGGAATTTGTTGTTGAATTCCATAAAGGCTGATACCACGGTATTTAAGGAGAAGTTCTTCATCCTTGAAGTAATGGTATAGGAAAGCTGGTGACGAAGGCGTATCAGTTCCGGAGTCTCTTTTACATCCTTGTCCTTTTCCTCCATCACAAGGCGGTACAGCTTCGAGATGAAGCGGTAAACCCCGTCTATTCCACGGTCGTCCCATTCAGCGTCAAGCTCGGGAGGTCCGACAAAAAGCTCATAGAGCCGAAGTGAATCGCAGCCATAATTTTCAATCAGGTCATCCGGCGACACCACATTGCCCTTTGATTTTGACATCTTGATCCCGTTCTTTCCCGTGATCATACCCTGATTAAAGAGCTTTTTAAAGGGCTCGTCAAAATCCACGACTCCGATATCATGGAGGAACATCGTGTAGAATCTCGCGTAGAGAAGATGAAGGACGGCATGCTCCACGCCGCCGACATACATGTCAACGGGGAGATATTTATCAGCTCTTTCCTTTGAAACAAGCGCCTTATCATTTTTGCTGTCGACATAGCGGAGGAAGTACCATGATGAGCCTGCCCACTGAGGCATGGTATTTGTTTCTCTTTTTCCCGGACCGCCGCACTTCGGACATTTGCAGTTCACCCAGTCCTCCATTGCTGCAAGAGGTGACTCTCCGGTGCCTGTGGGCTCATAGGAATCAACGTCCGGAAGGAGCAGCGGAAGTTCCTCCTCAGGAACCGGCACGGGACCGCACTTTTCACAGTGGACTATGGGAATAGGCTCTCCCCAGTATCTCTGGCGGGAGAAGACCCAGTCACGGAATTTATAATTCTTCTTTTTCTTGCCAAGCCCCTTCTTTTCGATGATCTCCGGTGCGTTTTGCTTCAACTCGGAGGATTCCATTCCGTCCCATTCCCCGGAATTTATCATTATTCCTGAGGCGGCAGTATACGCGCCCTCATTTTCGGGAGGGACATTGCCGTCCTCCGGAGTGATGCCATCCATGGGGATGCGTCCGTCATTTGTAGCCTTTCCGTTTTTGGATATGACCTGAATGATGGGGATATCAAATTTCTTTGCAAACTCATAGTCCCTGTCATCATGGGCAGGCACGCACATCACCGCGCCAGTTCCGTAATCTGCGAGTACATAATCGGAAAGCCAGATGGGAACCTTCTTACCGTTTATGGGATTTATCGCATAGCTTCCGGTAAAGACACCTGTCTTTTCCTTATTCTGGAGCCTGTCGACTGAGGATTTCTTCGATGTCGCGAATATATAATCCTCTACCGCCTTTTCATTCTCCGGTGTCGCAAGGGATCTTGCCATATCGTGCTCGGGTGCCAGTACCATGAAGGTACAACCGAAGAGCGTGTCGGGGCGTGTAGTATAGACGGTGATCTTTTCATCCTTTCCGTCAATGGGGAAATCAACCTCGGCACCGTAGGACCTTCCTATCCAGTCGGTCTGCATCTTCTTGACCTTCTCGGGCCAGTCAAGTTTAGGAAGGTCATCAAGAAGGCGGTCAGCGTAGTTTGTGATCCTGAGCATCCACTGCTTTAAATTCTTCTTCGTAACGGGTGAGCCGCAACGTTCACAGGTTCCGTCTACGACCTCTTCGTTCGCAAGTCCCGTCTTGCAGGAGGGGCACCAGTTTATCGGCATCTCCTTTTGATATGCGAGGCCTTCCTTGAACATCTTTACAAAGATCCACTGGGTCCACTTATAGAAGTTGGGAGCTGTGGTATTAACCTCCATATCCCAGTCATAGACCGCACTGATCTGCTTTATCTGTTCCCTGATATTATCAATATTCTTTTTCGTAGAGATCGAGGGGTGCTCATGAACCTTGATAGCGTAGTTCTCAGCGGGAAGGCCGAAAGCGTCCCAGCCCATGGGGTGTATGACATATTGTCCCTTCATGATATGGTAGCGGCTTATCACATCGGATATGACATAGCCTCTCCAGTGACCTACGTGAAGGCCGTTTCCCGAAGGATAGGGAAACATATCAAGACAATAGAATTTTTCTTTTTTCCCGTCATCTTTGTTTACGGGCTTTTCTTCCCAGATCCTGTTCCACTTTTTTTCAATCTCGGAAGGGTTATAGGTTTTCAATTTTCGCTCCTCCTCGCTCAAAATCCCGGATTTTGAAAATGATCGCAACGGGAATGATTCTATCATAAAGAACGGCAAAATTAAAGAATAACAAAAAGCCCTGCAAAGAATTGCAGGGCTTTTAAGATCAAATGGTAGCAGTTTGAGCTGCGCTTTTACTGGTCTGCGTTTTCTGCAAGGAGCGCGGCTCTTGCTTCAACTTCCTTCTGCTGTACATCGGAGGGAGCCTGCTGATAACGGAGGAATTCGTAGGAAAAATCACCGGTTCCGCCTGTTATGGAACGAAGATCCTTGCCGTAGCCGAAAAGTTCTGATGAAGGGATCTCGGCGCGGACCGTGGTCTTGCCGCCCTCTCCCGCATCCATACCAAGGACTCTCGCGCGGCGCTTATTGAGATCTCCCATCACATCACCTGTATATTCATCGGGGCAGACGACGGAGAGGGATTCGATCGGCTCAAGCAGTATGGGCTTTGCAGCCATAATACCCTTCTTCAGCGCCACATTTGATGCGGTCTTGAAGGCCATTTCCGAGGAATCAACGGGATGATAGGAACCGTCATAGAGGTTTGCCTTGATTCCAACTACAGGATAGCCGGCAAGCGGACCTGCCTTTACGCCTTCCTGAAGACCCTTTTCAACTGCCGGGAAGTAATTCTTAGGAACGTTACCGCCTACTACGGATTCGGTAAAGATATAAGCCTCTTCAAGGTTTCCTGAAGGCTCGAATGTCATCTTTACATGACCGTACTGACCATGACCGCCGGTCTGCTTCTTGTATTTGTTGTCTATATCCGCTTTTCCCTGAATAGTTTCCTTGAAAGCTACAAGAGGCTTCTCAAGATCTATCTCAACCTTGTAGTCTTCCTTCAGGATCTCCCGTACAATATCAATCTGCTGCTCTGAAAGCCCATAGATCAGAAGCTGGTGGTTCGCGGCATCCACTTCGGTCTTGATCGTAAGGTTCTCCTGTCCAATCTTTGAAAGGGCCTGGGCTGCCTTGTCCTCCTCGCCCTTTTTCTTAACGATATATCTCATGCAGGTGTAGGGAACAGGAAGACCGCTCTTCACAAAGATCACGGGTTTTGACTTTGTGGAAAGTGTGTCGGTAGTCTTTGTTTTTGAAAGCTTTGAAAGGGCTCCGATGTCGCCGGCGTGAAGTTCCGAAACCTCTTCTGCCTTTGAGCCTGTCAGCGTATAGATTTTTCCAATCTTTTCCTCGGATTCCGTCTTCTGATTCCACATGAGATCATCTGTCTTCAGCACACCTGAATTCACCTTGATGAAAGAATAGGTTCCGACGAAGGGATCCACCATGGTCTTCCAGACATAGGCTGACTTCGGAAGTGAGAAGTCGTAATTCGCATTGAAGACATCATTGGTATCGGCATTGATCCCGACGCATTCCCTCTGCTCGGGAGAAGGCATATACTTCACTATATCCACCATCATGGTGAACTGACCACGGTTCAATATATTCGAGCCCATCATCACAGGAACGATATCGCCTGTGTTCACGCTCTTTCGAAGAGCCTGCCTTATCTCGTCCTCAGAGAATTCCTCACCATTGAAGTAACGATCCATGAATTCCTCGGAGGTCTCAGCCACGGATTCCATGAGATCCTCTCTGTAGGTATCAAGATATTCCTTGCTGTAGTCAGGAACATCGGAATGCTCTACCTTTCCGTCCTTGTTCCACTTTTTCCCGATCTTCTGGATAACGTTCACGTAGCCCGTGAACTCACCGTTTTCCCTGACGGGAAGGTGGAAGGGCGCGATCTTCTTTCCGTAGAGTGCCCTAAGATCCTCAACGACCTGCCTGTATGAAGCATCATCAATATCCATATCGGTAACAAAGAACATACGGGGCATATTGTACTTTTCACAGAGCTCCCATGCCCTCTTCGTTCCAGATTCCACACCGTTCTTTCCTGAGACGACGATGATCGCTGAATCAGCGGCGGTCATTGC
Organism: uncultured Lachnospiraceae bacterium; assembly: GCA_900313435.1. Taxonomy (GTDB): domain Bacteria; phylum Bacillota; class Clostridia; order Lachnospirales; family Lachnospiraceae; genus RUG306. The sequence continues at coordinate 8,172 of OMRF01000087.1, forward strand.
TTCACTCACTTCACCAAGGAAATCGAGTGATCCGGGAGTATCGATTACATTGATCTTTGAATCTTCCCAGGGAATCGGAATCACGGAAGTCTGTATCGAGATCTTTCTCTTGATCTCCTGTTTGCCATAGTCGCTTATGGTATTCCCGGCATCAACCGTTCCGGCTCTTTTCGTAAGTCCGGCAAGGAAAGCCATGGACTCTGCGAGAGAAGTCTTTCCCGAGCCTGAATGACCAAGCAGTGCAACGTTTCTGATCTTGTCTGTTGTGTAAACTTTCATATGCGATCTAACCCCCTTTTTTGCCTTTTGATTCTGCTGTCATTTTCGGACAACAGTAACAGTTTACTAAATATGTTCGTCGAAAACAATCGATTGTTGTAAAAAATGACAAAAGAAAAACCGTTATACTTCTATCATGGAAAACAGATCTTACAAAAAAGCGGGTTTCCTTGGTCTCGGACTGATAGGAGGCTCTATAGCAAAGGCGATAAAAAAGTATCACCCGGACGTGAAGCTAATAGCAAATGCATCATCGGAAAGTACTATCTCTTTAGCCTTCTCGGACGGTGTTATTGAAAATGACACACTTTTGCCTTTGTCAGAGTTTTCTTCCTGTGACATAGTCTTCCTCTGTGCTCCCGTGGATGTGAATCAGAGATATATGAAGGAACTTAAGGAGGTTTTGAAGAAAGACACTCTTCTCACCGATGTCGGTTCTGTAAAGACTCCGATCACACAGGCCTTTGAAGAGTCAGGGCTTTCCTGCTCATTCATAGGCGG
>OMRF01000036.1 GCA_900313435.1 uncultured Lachnospiraceae bacterium
ATTATAGGCCCCTTATCAAGGCCGCAGCGTGTGATCAGGGCCTGCATCCCAAGAGGGCTTTCTTCCTTCATTCTAAGCAGTCCCTCTTTCACAATCGCCCTGTTTTCAAGGGTCAGCGGCATCACATCGCAAACCGTTGCAAATGCTGCGTTTGAGATAAAACAGTCGGCTTCATCTACCGGAATACCGAGCTTTTCATAAAGGATAATGATAAACTTCCACGCCACCACAGCTCCGCATATATCCTTGAAGGGATAAGGGCAGTCTGCCCTGTGGGGATCCACTACCGCGTCCGCGGGCGGGAGGATATCGATCCTTTCGCCGTCCTTTTCCTCATAAGGCACTGTGTGATGATCCGTCACCACAGCCTTCATGTTAAGTTCTTTCGCGTGAGCTATGGCCTCATATGCCGCGATACCGTTGTCGCAGGTGATGATGCAGCCTATATTGTCCTCGTGGGCTTTGTCTATCATATGGCTGTTCACGCCATAGCCGTCCTCCATCCTGTTTGGTATCTGATAGTCGCAGCTTGCTCCAGCTTTTTTTAGCCCCATCAAAAGAATGTAGGTTGAATTGATGCCGTCAACATCATAATCCCCGATGACGCGGATCTTCTCATGCTCCTTTATCGAAGAAATAATGACATCCGCAGCCTTTTCAACATCCTTAAGAAGATGAGGGTCTGAAAATGAAGACCTTGATGGAGAAAGAAACGTGCCGACTAAATCCGCCGGCACGCCTCTATTTATAATGACTCTCGCGGTAACGGGGTCAATATTATTCTCTTTTGCTATCTTTTCAAAGTCGGCGCCCTTTCTGATAAGGACCCAGCTTTCATTCAACATGATCCTGCCCTTTTCTTACTTGCAGGCAAGGACCGCGGTGATGATCGCCATCGAATAAACCTCGGAAGGATTGCAGCCTCTTGAAAGGTCATTGATCGGAGCATTGAGACCGAGAAGGATGGGACCGTAAGCTTCGAAGTTTCCCAAACGCTGAGCGATCTTGTAACCGATGTTGCCGGCATTGATGTCGGGGAAGATGAAGGTGTTGGCATGACCTTTCACAGGCGATTCCGGGCACTTGGTCCTTGACACACGGGGAGAAACGGCAGCGTCAAACTGAAGCTCGCCGTCTATGGGAATATCAGTGAACTTTGCCTTTGCCTTTGCAGCAGCGTTCCTCATCTTGTCAACAGTTTCGCCCTTTCCGGAGCCCACAGTTGAATATGAAAGGAAAGCTACCTTGGGATCGATACCAAAGACCTTTGCGCACTCCGCTGTCTCGCCGGCGATCTCTACAAGCTCATCCTCTGTGGGATTGATATTGATCGCACAGTCTGCCATGGCAAGAAGCTCCCTGTCACCGGTAGCGGCATTTCTGACAAGTATGAAACATGAGGAAACAATGGAGTTTCCCGGCTTTGTCTTGATGAGCTGAAGAGCAGGACGTACGGTGTCGGCCGTAGTATAGGTGGCGCCTCCTAACAGGGCGTCCGCTACTCCCATCTTCACGAGCATCGTTCCGAAATAATTGGCTCCGGAAAGTATCCCCTTCGCCTGCTCCGGAGTCACTCCCTTTGATTTACGAAGCTCGCAGAACATCTCAACCATCTCATCGAACCTGTCATAATTCGTGGGATCTATGATGGTTCCGCCTTTGATATTGAAGCCCGCCTCCTCAGCCGCGTCATAAACCTCCTGCTCGTTTCCGAGAAGGATAGGGTGAAGGAAATTTCCGGCAAGCAGCCGGGATGCAGCCTCAAGGATCCTCGGATCTGTTCCCTCAGTGAAAACGATCTTCTTGGGTGAAGCCTTGAGCCTCTGGATCATCCCTCCAAAACCATACTCTGACATTTTTTACCTCCTAATCTAAGTGTTATACCTCATCTATGGCATGTCCGATATCATGCCTGAAATATTTGTTCTCAAAATCAATGTGATCTATCGCGCTGTAAGCCTTTTTCCTTGCGTCTCTTAAGTCATCTCCGAGAGCCGTTACCGCAAGGACGCGGCCACCTGATGTCACTATCTCATTATCTTTATCAAAGGAAGTCCCGGCGTGAAATACGAAATGGTCTTCTTTTGAAAAGAGCGGATCCGTGAGTCCTTTTATCTTGAAGCCTTTCTCATATGACAGCGGATAGCCGTTGCTGGCAAGGACCACACAACACGCTGCCTTCTCACTGAAGGAAAGATCGATCTCTGAAAGCCGCCCGTCTATGCAGGCCTCCATCACGTCTATGATATCAGTCTCCATTCTGGGGAGGACCACCTGCGCTTCGGGATCGCCGAAGCGGCAGTTGTATTCAAGTACCTTCGGACCATCCTTGGTAAGCATCAGACCGAAGAAGATCACGCCCTTAAAGGGACGTCCCTCCGCCTTCATCGCATCCACGGTCCTTTGATAGATATTCTCCTTGCAGAAGTCATCCACCTCTTTTGTGTAATAAGGAGATGGCGAGATATTTCCCATACCGCCGGTATTTAAGCCCGTGTCGTTATCTCCCGCTCTTTTGTGATCCATGGCGGATGCCATTATCTTTACGGTATCGCCATCAACGAAGGAAAGGACCGAAACCTCAGGTCCCTCAAGGAACTCCTCTATCACTATCTCATCCCCTGAAGCACCAAACTTCCTGTCCTCCATGAGCTCCCTTACGGCATCATCAGCTTCCGCCGCGTCATTACATATTAGAACCCCTTTTCCAAGGGCAAGCCCGTCAGCCTTTAAGACTATGGGAAATTTCGCGCCCTTAAGATATTCACGCGCTTCAGCGGGGCTTTTTGCGACAAAATAATCGGCCGTCGGGATATTGTATTTTTTCATCAGGTCCTTTGAAAATGCCTTGCTGCCTTCTATGATGGCGGCATTTTTCCTGGGTCCGAAAACCCGAAGTCCCTTTTCCTCGAATACATCAACGATACCGCCCACGAGAGGATCGTCCATGCCTATTACGGTAAGGTCTATCTTTTCCTTAACCGCAAAAGAAGCCATGGCTTCAAAGTCCATGGGCTTGATCGGAACACATTTTGCCACACTTGAGATGCCGGCATTTCCGGGTGCGCAAAAAATCTCATCAACTTTTTTTGAGCGTTTGATGGAGCAGCAGAGGGCATGCTCCCTTCCACCGCTGCCTACAACAAGAATCTTCATTGACTTTTACTATCCTTATCTTTCCTTTCCTTCCTTGGTTTTCTCACTTTTGCCTTCACATAACCGTTTGCTGCGGACCTCGACTCGGCGGCAAGTATTGCCTTTGAGGCAGCGGTGCAGACTATGAAATTCACTCCGATCTCAACAGCGCCGTTCACTCCTACAAAGAGCATTACAAAGACGAGAGGGTTCGCCGCGCCAAGGGTGGTAACGAAGCCCTGCACATATTCTGTATTATAAAAGCAAAGGCAAAAAGCTGTCATGAAAAAGATGGTATTGAAAAGGGGTCCTAATACTGATGTCACAAAGACAGATGCGATCCGAACACCTTTCTTATTGGAAGCGGCCATAGCCTTGAAGACAAGGCCTGCCAAAAGCCCCATCATCATCCTCGTAGGTATACAGACGATGAAAGTAAAGATGGGATTGATGGAAAACAGAGTGGTCCCGAAGGGATCGAGTCCGAAGCACTGAACAAATGATGTGATCCCGAAGATCGCACCGAGGATCATCCCTCCGAAGGGTCCAAGGACGATGGAGCCGACGGTCACCGGCACCACGAGGAATGTGATGGAGAGCGCCCCGACCCTGAGATATCCAAGGGGCGTGAAAGCCATCAATACAACAACCGCCGCAAGCAGCGATATCTTCACGAGATAGGCGGTCGTTACTTCTTCTTCTGTTCTGTCTTCGATTTCATTATTTTCCATGACGGATTCATTCTAACATTAAATGAAAGCGCTTTCAATAGCGATTATATGGTCATTTCAATTTCTTAAACAACAGCCCGAAGGTTCCCGGACCGGAGTTAACCGCAATGGTCGGAGATGCTTTCTGTACATACACATGTTCAAATTCAACCCTTCGCGCCACAATCTCTTTGATCTGATCAAGATCGCTCTGTGATAAACCAACATATGTTATGAAAAGCTCGCTCTTGTCTATTACAGACACGTTGTCCAGGCACGAGGCAATATATCTCGCCCACGCATGTTTCTTTGTTCCG
>OMRF01000362.1 GCA_900313435.1 uncultured Lachnospiraceae bacterium
AGCTTAAAAAGTGCCCTGTAAAGTTAAGTGTCATAAAAGACCGCACAGGGCGTGATATGCTTCTTTTATCCTGCAGCAAAACAGAAGCTGATGAAATAGCTCCCGCACTTGCCCTATTAGCTGCCGCGATAAACTAAAAATGGTTTTTACGGTTTGATCCTATTCCAAACCATAAAGCCCCTTTACATGCTCTATGAAATTTCCGGCAAGGGCACTGAAGGCCTTCTCCTTGTTCCAGGAGAGAAGGTATTTGACAGTCTTTTCCGGCGTTATCTTTTTTATCACAACATCCTCGTCCGCGGGGATGTTTTTTGCTACAGAGGCGGTAAAGATGGCTATGCCGATATCCCGCGCAACAAGGTGGACTGCGTTTGAGGAATGGGCGGTCTTTACTATGAAATGAGGCTCCTTCCCGGTGTCCTTGAACCAGGTACGTATTTCCTCCTCTCTTGAACGCCTTGATGAGATGATAAGGTCATTATCTATAAGCTCATTCATGGAAACAGTGTCTTTCTTTGACCGGGCTATGGGATGGCTTTTTGGTATGATAGCTATCCAGCTTTCGGAGAATACAGGTATCCCTTCAAGAAGGTCGCTGCTCGAAGGACTTAAGGTGATGGCAAGGTCTAAAAGCCCCGATCGCAGGCGGTCCGTGAGGTCATCCACGGTTCCGCACCATAGATTGTAGGTGACATTGGGGAAGGCCCTGCTGAAGGATTGTATCCATTCGGCTGCAAGGGAGGGACCGCCACTGTCCACGTGACCGAGATAAAGGGTTCCGCTCATACCGTTTTTCATCTCTGAGATTTCGGCCTTTGTCATATCTGAAAGCGCAAGCAGCTGCTCGCCGCGTCTTTTAAGGGCAAGCCCCTCTGGAGTCAGCGTCACATGGCGTTTTCCCCTGATCAGGAGGGTGCATCCAAGCTCATCCTCAAGCTCCATTAGCGCCCGGCTTAAGGGAGGCTGTGAAAGATTAAGCTTTTCCGCGGCGCGGGTGATATTCCGTTCCTCAGCTACCGTGATAAAATATCTGATCTGTCGAAGGTCCATTATCCACTTCCTTTGTGCAAGTTTCCGATGCCATATAATCATACCTTATTGATATGATTATTGCAAAATTATAAGTATTTTATTTTTGTTTGACCTTGCCCTATCATATCCTTCGGTGTTGAAAAAACTGAACTGGAGGCATTCTGATGGCTAGTGAACAACAGGATTATCTTAATGGACAGTACAAAAGACTTTTTGAAGAGCATGATGCCTGTGGCATCGGACTTGTAGTGAATATTGACGGAAAAAAGGAATACAGGACACTTGATGATGCTCTGTCCATAGTTGAAAAGCTTGAGCACCGCGCCGGAAAGGACGCGCTTGGCGAGACAGGCGACGGCGTTGGGATCCTTCTTCAGATATCCCACAGCTTCTTTAAGAAAGCAGCCGAAAAAGAGGGGATCACTCTTTCTTCAGAAGGGGATTACGGAGTCGGCATGTTCTTTCTTCCCGAGGATACGAGGAAGAGAACGCTTGCTAAAAGGCTTTTTGACGTGATAGCCGAAAAGAATGGTCTTTCAGTCCTTGGCTGGAGAAAGGTTCCTACAGAACCCTCTATCCTCGGAAAAACTGCGCTTTCATGTATGCCTGCGATCTACCAGTGCTTTGTTGAGCGTCCTGCTGATGAAAAGAAGGGCCTTTCCTTCGACAAGAGGCTTTATGTCCTTCGGAGGGAATTTGAGCAGAGCACCGATGATACATATATCTGCTCCCTGTCCTCGAGGACCATAGTCTATAAGGGGATGTTCCTTGTAGGACAGCTCCGCAGGTTCTATCTTGATCTTCAGAGCAAAGAATACGAGAGTGCCATAGCAATAGTTCATTCGCGTTTCTCCACGAATACCACTCCTTCCTGGGAGAGGGCGCATCCGTACAGGCTCATAGCCCATAACGGTGAGATCAATACCATCCGGGGAAACTATGACAGGATGATAGCCCGTGAAGAGACTCTTTACAGTGAGGAGCTTGAAAAGGATGCGGGGAAGACCTTTCCGATCATCCACAAGACAGGCTCGGATTCCGCTATGGTTGACAACTCCCTTGAGTTTTTCATGATGAACGGCATCCCGCTTCCTCTTGCTGTCATGATGATGATACCTGAGCCCTGGAAGAATGATCCTCATATGGAAGAGGAGAAAAAGGATTTCTATCATTATTACGCCACTATGATGGAACCCTGGGACGGTCCGGCGGCCATGATCTTCTCGGACGGGGAGATAGCAGGCGCCACACTTGATCGTAACGGGCTTCGTCCTTCGAGATATTATATAACTGATGACAACAGGCTCATCCTTTCCTCGGAAGTTGGCGTGCTCCCGGTGGAGCCGTCGCATATCGTGAAAAAATCGCGCCTTCGCCCCGGCAGGATGCTGCTGATCGACACGAAGGAAGGGCGGCTCATCTCTGATGAGGAATGTAAAAAATATTACGCAAAAAGGCATCCTTACGGGGAATGGCTTTCCTTAAATCTCCTCAGGCTTTCTGAACTGAAGATCCCGAACAAGAAGATCCCGACACACGAGCAGGAGCTTCGTGACAAGCTTTACAGAGTCTTCGGCTACACCTATGAGGATGTGAAGGGGCAGATCCTTCCCATGGCGGAAAACGGCATTGAAGCAACTGCTTCCATGGGCCATGATATTCCGCTGGCGGTCCTTTCCGAAAAGCACCAGCTTCTCTTTTCGTATTTCAAGCAGTTATTTGCTCAGGTCACAAACCCTCCCATAGATTCCATCAGGGAGGAGATCGTCACCGATACCACGGTCTATGTCGGATCAGACGGAAACCTTCTTTGCGACAAGGGAGAAAACTGCCGTGTACTCGAGATCAACAATCCGATTCTTACCGGAGTCGATCTTATGAAGATACGTTCCCTTGATCAGCCGGGATTTAAAAGCGCGGTCGTCTCCATACTTCATTACAAAAATACTTCCCTTGAAAAAGCACTGTCCCAGCTGATCGTAAGCGTCGACAGGATATGCTCAAAGGGTGTGAACATAGTCATCCTTTCCGATCGCGGAGTGGACGAGAACCATGTGCCGATCCCTTCGCTCCTTGCTGTATCAGCGGTGGAGCAGCATCTTGTCATGACAAAGAAGCGCACAGCGGTCTCCATCATCCTCGAGAGCGGAGAACCCCGGGATGTCCATCAGATGGCGACCTTGCTTGGCTTCGGCGCAAGAGCGATAAACCCTTATCTTGCCCATGAATGTATAGCAGAGCTTATAGACAAGGGGATACTTGACAAGGATTATCATACCGCGATAGCTGATTACAACAATGCGATCCTTCACGGCATAGTGAAGACTGCCGCGAAGATGGGGATATCCACACTGCAGTCCTATCAGTCGGCGAAGATATTTGAGGCGGTGGGAATATCAAAGGATGTCATAGACAGGTATTTCACGGGAATAGTGAGCCGTGTCGGAGGGATAGGGCTTTCCGAGATATCAGAAGGCGTCCTCTTCCGTCATGACAGAGCCTTTGACCCGATGGGTCTTTCTGTTGATACAAGTCTTGAAAGCACAGGCTTCCATGGGCTCCGCAGCGGGGAAGACAAAGAGGATCACCTCTATGATCCCAAGACCATAGTTGCTCTTCAAAGGGCGGTGAGAGAAGGAAGCTACGAACTCTTCAAGGAATATACGGCGATAGTTGATAATGAAAAGCCCCATACACTTCGCGGGCTCATAGATTTCAGATCTGATAATGACCCTGTTCCGATCGAAGAGGTGGAGCCTGCCAGCGAGATCGTGAAGCGCTTCAAGACAGGAGCCATGTCCTATGGCTCTATCTCAAAGGAGGCTCATGAGACGCTTGCCATCGCCATGAACCGGCTTGGCGGAAGATCAAACACCGGTGAAGGCGGCGAGGATCCTGCACGTTTTTCCACAGAGAAGAATTCAAAGATCAAGCAGGTGGCTTCAGGTCGTTTTGGTGTGACCAGCGAGTACCTTGTGAATGCCGAGGAGATCCAGATCAAGATGGCTCAGGGCGCGAAGCCCGGCGAGGGAGGGCATCTTCCCGGAAAGAAGGTCTATCCCTGGATAGCGGAGAGAAGATATTCAACTCCCGGTGTCGCACTGATATCGCCTCCTCCGCATCATGACATTTATTCCATCGAGGATCTTGCCCAGCTGATATATGACTTAAAGAACGCGAACAAAAAAGCCAGGATATCCGTAAAACTCGTTTCGGAAGCAGGTGTCGGGACCATAGCCTGCGGCGTGGCAAAGGCCGGAGCACAGGTGGTCCTGATCTCGGGTTATGACGGCGGTACAGGTGCAGCTCCGCAAAGCTCGATACACAACGCCGGTCTTCCCTGGGAACTTGGGCTTTCAGAGACCCATCAGGCTCTTATAGAAAACGGCCTCAGAGGGCGCGTCGTAATAGAGACAGACGGAAAGCTGATGAGCGGAAGGGATGTCGCAATAGCAGCGCTTTTAGGAGCAGAGGAATTTGGCTTTGCTACCGCGCCTCTTGTTTCAATGGGCTGCATGATGATGAGAGTATGCAACAAGGATACCTGCCCCTTCGGGATCGCCTGCCAGAACGAGACCTTAAGAAAGCGCTTCAAGGGCAAGCCTGAATATGTGATGAACTTCATGACCTTTATCGCAGAGGAACTTCGTGAGATCATGGCTTCACTTGGCTTCCGTACCCTTTCAGAGATGGTGGGACGAAGCGACTGCCTTCAGGTCAAAGAACATCAGATCACGAAGAGGGCGCAGATGGTCGATCTTTCAAGGATCATCGATTCCTCCTATGCGAAAGCCGATAAGCGTCATTTTGAACCGGAAGACATATATGACTTTGCTCTTCAAAAAACCATAGATGAAAGGCAGTTCCTTCCAAAACTTGAGAAATGGGACGGTAAAGGCACTATCAAGCTTTCAGGCATTGAGATATCAAGTACTGACAGGGCAGTCGGAACGATGACGGGCTCAAGCCTGACTGAAAGGTTCGGACATGACCTTAAGGATGACAGTGTAGTGATCGAGCTTTCAGGCGGAGCAGGGCAGAGCTTTGGAGCCTTCATACCAAAGGGACTTACCATGAATCTCACCGGAGAT
>OMRF01000325.1 GCA_900313435.1 uncultured Lachnospiraceae bacterium
AAAAGTAATGCTGTGATAGGCATATCGGCTGCGTGAACAGCCTTGGTCGGCACGGACAGCCACTTTTGTGGTTAGAAATACGTAAGTATCTTATGGCCGCCAAAAGATACCACTTACATAGGAGCAACTGCACCGCATGGGAGTGGAGTCTTCATCTTGGGCAATACCGATTTTTTAATGCGTTATTCGTCCTTTTTTTCTTTTCCGGAATTGATATATCCAAAGATCGTGATCAATAAACCAAGAAGACCGAACAGGATCGCAAGTCCGACTGTAATGGGGAATTTTATCTGACACAGCAGCAGCGCAAATAGCATTAAAGCTACACCCAGAATCATATCTCTCAAATATTCCATTTTCTACTCGCCTCCTATAGAGCATTCCGTGAAAAGTACACTTGGTGCCATGGTGTTTGAAAGGCCCCATTCAAGATCGCTTCCGACATTTCTTACTTTTTTCATAAGATCCAGGAAATTGTCTGCTATGGTTATTAGGCTGATGCTGCGGCTCCTTTTGCCGTTCTCAACAAGATATCCGGCACACTGGAGCGAAAAGTTTCCCGTGACCGCGTCGATACCTGCATGAAGACCTGCAATATCGTCTATGACAAGGCCTTCTCCCATTTCTGCCATGAGCTCCTCAAGACTCTTTTTTCCCGGTACTATATAGCAGTTGAGCGGAGATACGCCGACACTGGATGAATAATTCGATTTGAATCCGTTTCCCGTGCTGACTGTATTCATTTTAGCAGCCGTTTTCGAATTATGAAGGGCGAGCTCGAATCTGCCTTCCCTGACTACTTCCTTTTTCTTCGTCGGACAGCCTTCATCGTCGAAATTATCGGTCAGATAGGAATCCCTGCAGCGCGGATCGTCTACGACTGTTATCTTATCGCTGAATATCTTCTCACCCAGTTTATCTCTAAGCGGCGAGATGCCCTTGCTTATGAGATCTCCGCTGTAGAGGTAACAGAAAGCCCCGAAAAGATCGCTCATAGCGTCCTTTTCTATGATGACGGGATAGCTTCCGCTCTTGAATGATGTTGCGCCTAATTTGCCCAGAGCTTTGTCACAAAGCTTCTTTACGAATCCTTCTCTATCAAAATCGGTGATTTTCTCGATCGCTTTGTAATCGAAGGAATCTTTTACTTCCTCATTTTCCATAACTGCGCATTCTGCGATGAGAACGTGTATCCTGCTTCTGTCGCTTACGGACAGTCCCCTGGAATTAAGGATCTCTCTCTTTGATACTATCTCTTCCCATTCGACCTCGTTGACCGATATGACTCTTTTATCATAGGCGAGTATCCTCTTTTCAAGATCTGAAAGGAGCTCTTTTACCTCGTCTGCGGAAGGGACCGTGAACACGTGGGGATTGTCTTCCTCTACCGTCTTCTCGGGTTCTCTGATGAAGACTTCATCATCGGAAGTCACGGCCATGGCCTGCTCTTTCATGAGGGCGAGGACCCTGTCCATCTGCTCGTCTGAATTGTCTTCCGTAGCATAGTTTGCGAGCTTGCCTTTGTATATGCCTCTCAAAGCTGTACCCGTCACATGGGATGTGACGAAGCTGTCCATCTCTCCTTTGTACCAGGTGTATTTCTTCTCTTCCTCTACATCCTGATATATCTCGAAACTCTCAAAACCCGCTTCAAGGGCTTTCTTTATCCAAAGTTCTCTATTCATTTGCAGTACCTCCTACGGTTATCGAGGATACGAGTATTGCCGGCTGGCCCACGTCGGTCGGTATTGAACCGCTTACGCTTCCGCACATGCCCTGGCCTCTTGAAAGATTATCCGATACCTTCGTGATATTGAGGAGTATATCCCTTCCGTTTCCTATGAGCGCCGCTCCTTTTACCGGATATGCTATCTTGCCGTCTATGATCATATATCCTTCGTTGACTGCAAAGTTGAACTCTCCTGTCTGGGGATTGACGGATCCCCCTCCCATCTTCCTCGCATAAAGTCCCTTTTCTATACCTTCAAAGAGGCTTTCGAAGGAGTCTTTGCCGGGAAGAATAAAGGTGTTGCTCATGCGGGAGGTCGGTTCATACTGATAGGACTGGCGCCTTCCGCTTCCCGTGGACTCCATGCCCATACGCCTTCCGTTCAGACGGTCAATCATATACGTGGTCAGTATAC
>OMRF01000162.1 GCA_900313435.1 uncultured Lachnospiraceae bacterium
TGACCTCCTATTATCGTTAGTTGCTTTTCTCCACTTCGCGTATTGTGCCGTAATAAGGAAGAAAGTGGCTTGATTTTGCTTATTTCAACTATACAATCCCTTTTCCTCGCCCATTCTGTGACACTTTTCCCGCTCATCTGCCTCTCCTTCGCCTCATATGCGCAGGAAAGGGAAGATAGTAACCCTCTATCTGTCAGTCCCGACCTGTTGACGAACTGAATGCAGCATTCCGGCAAACATCGGATTGCGTAAATTGCTGTACACGAGCCATGCAGAAATTGTTTTCAATATGGCTCATCCGAATGCTCTCCGATGAATTCATCCCAATCAGTAATATTCGTAACAAAAGCTTGAATCTTCCAGTCATGATCAACACCATCCGAAATCATATTATACACTACAGTACGGCCGTCATCAATCAGATAGCTCATTGACCAAAAGCCACTTGCGCCGGAATCGAAGCCGTATCCGAATGCTTCGACCAGTTCTTTATAGCTTGTTGGAGAACAGCCGTCAAACAGTTCTGCGCTCAAAAGATTCAGGCCTTCGTTATACAGCAGTACTCCAGAGGAGCTGAATCCCGCAGCCGCTATAATGGTATACGGATATCGCCAGCTATGCTCATACTCGATAAATCCGTCTTCGCATCTGATATAACCCAGCTGAAAGTCTTTTAAGTGATCCGAGTATTCTTGATCCAGCTCGTCGGGCGTTTTACCGATCATATCCTCGATTCTCTGCCGCATTCTGATGATATCGACGCGCGAAACGATATAATCCGGAATCCCAGCTTCCAGGTCTTTTTGCCACGTACCACCTGTGCATCTCAGCGTGTATATGCCGATGTCGGAGCTTTGCACGTAGATGTCGTAGCTGCTTTTATCCCAGCAGATGCCCCAGAAATCGTAAGCCCGGTCCGTGCGTATGACCGCCGTTGTCTTGCCGCTTTGCGTATCGGTGATGTACACGTAAACCGTGGTCGCCAAGTCGCCTTCGCGCCGTTCGATATTCAGTTCTGCACGATACCTGCCATCATAGCTGTCGGTTGAGAGGTATGTAAAGCTTCCAAAGTCTTCGAATAGCTCCTCCTCGGTAGGTACATAAGAGCGCAGCGCCCACCTCGGCGCATACGACTGGATTGCCCAACTATCCCGAGTATCTGCATACGCGCCACCAAGGCAGAACATAAGCACGATCAATAATGCAATGCTTCTTTTCATATAAGGAACCTTCCTTTCGAGCATGATTTCCTCGCAGACTTGCGCGGGAAAACAGCGAGGGTGGCTTTTACATTATAACCATTTTCCACGCCCATTCCGTGACACTTTTCCGGGCCAGCTGCCCCGCCCCTTCGCATCGGATTGCGAGGAAAGGGAACGCCTTTCCACTATTCAAAATCAAATATCTTGTCTATGTGTTCACGCGTATACTCGGCAATGAGTTTATCCAGCGTCTCTTCAGTCTCAAGCTTGTAGAATTCGTTGTCATACTCTTCGAAAATCTCATCAGGAATCAAATCAATTATGTTTTGTGACTCTCCACTTGCAATGAGAGATAGACTGGCCTCATCAATGTTGTTCTTATGCAAAAAGCTCTCCCACAAAACAAGATGGCTTTCGGCATGCAGTACTTTAAGTGCCTTACTTAAGTATGGCACCGTCATACTACTGCTATTCTCCAGGTACTGTTGAAGACCTCCGTTGTTAACTTCCATCTCATAGTTCTGGGCAGAATAGGCGATTTTACTGCTTTCATTGAGTCCTTGCCAAAAGTTTTCTGGTGATTCGTGGTTTTCTTTGCGAAGAAAGTGATCACAAAGAGCACTGATAAGTGCATTGTTATCAAGTGCTGCAATCTCTGCTGCACTTTGTGGTGCGAATGGTTCTGCTCCTGTTTTCTTTGCAATTAGCGATTGAACCCGCTTAAACAGTTTCATCTTGTTTTCTCCTTTTGGCAGAAAAGCATTTAAGCTTGTATTACAATTTCCTTCAGATATAACAAAACTCATGCTTATCAGGAATAAAAACAGTATAGTAACTATTGTCTTCTTCATATCCCTTTCAATCAACACTTCGCATGAAGCATTTATTCATTAAGCCTTTTCCCCGCCCATTCCGTGACACTTTTCCGGCCCATCCGCCCCTCTCTTCGCCTCGAATCGCATGGGAAAAGGAAGATAGACTGCTTTTAGCTCAGTAAATGATCAGATCGTTATGAACAGAATCAGGTTATTATAGCAGCTTATCCGTTTCCCGCGGCACTGCTGCATCATCTCTGTTTTCGCCGCTGTTCATCATAAATCCGTATCATATTCTCACACTGTTCGTCCGGAAGGTGCCGGATGTTGAAATCAACTCTGTTTACAGCGGGAAGGATTATTTCATCCGGTTCTATTCCCATCCTGAACGATAAAGGCACTTCTGCCCACCATAACGCCTGAATATCCGTTTTTGGAAACGCAGGCTTCATGAAACGGCGCAGGCGCTTTGCAGAATCCTTGTCCACGCGTTTCATGTCCTCTGTCAGTTGCAGATAAATATTTCCGTTCTTCATTTGTTTTATCTCGTGAAACACGTCTGCGTATTCACCTGTCCTTTTTTCATCCAGGATTCTTTTGTGCGCCGAATTCAACAGCATCCCCCAACAATAGCCGGGAATATTCTTTGAAAAGTATTGTTCCGTATCATCGGAACGCCAAGGGGCCCATTTGCTCGGAGCAGCGCTTGCGGAGAAGGCTCCTCTCCCGCCACGATCATGCACGGCGTCATAATCGATTGAGCCTATACATTCCGGATACGCTTCGCCGAGCTTTATCAGCGCACCCTTCCACAGTTGCTTTATATAATTCTCTTCATCAGGTGCAGTGATCAAAAATCTTGGCAAAGTGATATTTATCTTATAACAATATTTGGGTTTAATGCGGTCACTTGGATAATCGTCCGGTATTATCCTGATCCCGAGACATTTTCCATCTTCTATAGGCCATCTGTCTAACTTTATACTGAATGCCTCGTAAACGTGACACAGTGATCTGGGTACGACAACTTCATCCAGCGTCTCATCCGGACAGTTCAGAATATAAGCCAGATCCTCCTGCGTTGTGGTTTCAA
>OMRF01000039.1 GCA_900313435.1 uncultured Lachnospiraceae bacterium
ATTTCCGCTTTCCTCACTTTTTTCGTTAATTAATATTATAAGCATGGTCCAACGGACCGCTGCCTTTTCCAAGATCAAGCATTGCATTAAGAGCGCCTGAAATATAGTCTTTGGCACACCTTACAGATTCATCAAGGTCCTTTCCTTTGGCAAGATTTGAAGCGATCGCGCTGGAAAGGGTGCAGCCTGTTCCGTGTGTGTTGGGATTATCTATCCTTCTTCCTTTGAACCACACATATCCTTCTTTCCCGTATAGAAGGTCATTTGCGTCATTTATCTGATGGCCGCCCTTTAAAAGTACCGCGCAGCCGAAGGTCTCAAAGATCCTCCCTGCTGCCGATACCATTTCATCCTCGGAAGAAATAGTCATCTGGACCAAAACCTCTGCCTCCGGGATATTGGGCGTGATCACAGTCGCCAGGGGAAGAAGCCTGTTCTTAAGGGTTTCGATAGCATCATCGCTTATTAGCTTTGCCCCGCTGGTAGCTACCATGACAGGATCCACAACGATATTTTCAGCCTTATACTCCGAAAGCTTATCGGCTATCACTTCGATGAGTGCGGAAGATGAGACCATTCCGGTTTTCACCGCATCGGGATAAATATCCGTAAAAATCGCATCGAGCTGATCCTTTAAAAAGTCCGGAGTGACCTCCATTATATTGGTGACTCCGAGTGTATTCTGGGCAGTCAGCGCCGTGACCGCACTCATGGCATAAACGTGATTTGCGGTCATGGTCTTTATATCTGCCTGGATACCGGCGCCTCCGCTGCAGTCACTGCCGGCGATGGTTAATGCTGTCCTCATAGCTGCCTCCGTTTGCTTTTGATGTAAGGGTATATTTCGGGAAGTGATAATAGATAAATATCTGCTTCATTTTTAATTCCATCCTGATCACTCTCCCCGTCAGGATCGTATACTCCTGCTGTTATATAACCTGCTGCCTTTGCGGTCTTAAGAGCATACAGGGAATCTTCGATCACAAGGGTCTCTTCAGGTGCCGATCCCATGCTTTGAGAAGCCATATCGTAGATCTTTCTTGAATGCTTGCTCTCTCCGACTTCACTATTGGTGAAGATCCTGTCAGGATGAAAAAAAATCCCGTTTCTTTCCAGGGCCTTTGTCACATGCTCCCGGGGACTTGAAGTTGCCGCCGACAAAGGTATACCTTCATCGTTGAAAAAAGCGATCAGCTCCCCTGCTCCGGGCTTTGTCAGGACCTCGAAATAATAGAAATCTTTTAGCAGACTTTCTATTCCTTTGATTATCTCTTCAGTATGCTTTGGAACAGAATAATGGTCCTTCAAATAAGATGCTCCCTGTTCCATACTCATTGGAAAAAGGATCCTGTCAAGGCCCTCCTCAGGTTCGATCCCGATACTCTCAAGGTACCTTGCTCCGATGCATTTCCATATCTTAAGCGAATCAAGAAGCACTCCGTCTATATCAAATATGACTGCGCTTACTTTTTTCTCATTTAAAAATATACACATTATCCTATGATCTTCTTCGTAACTTCTTTAAGTTCGTATGCAGCCTCTTTGATATCAGGAGCTGCATAGATCGCGCTTATAACAGCAACGCCGCATATCCCGCTTCCCTTCAGCTTTATCGCATTTTCCTTTGATATTCCACCTATCGCAACAACCGGGATCGATACGGCTTCACATATAGCCTTCAATGTTTCAAATGACACATCATCGGCATCATCCTTTGAACCGGTGGGAAATACCGCTCCGACTCCGAGATAATCCGCGCCCCTCTTTTCGGCAAGGACTGCCTGTTCAACCGTCTGTGCCGAAACTCCGATTATCTTATCCGGGCCGAGCCTTTTTCGAACATCTCCCGCCTCCATATCACTCTGACCGACATGCACGCCGTCCGCGTCCGTCTTTATGGCAATCTCCACATTATCATTAATGACAAAGGGAACTTTGTATTCTCTGCAGAGTGCTTTCAGCTCCTTAGCTTCTTTAAGAAAGCTTTCATCATCCAGTTCTTTTTCCCGAAGCTGGAGGAATGTGACACCGCCTTCGAGGCTTTCCTTAACTACTTCAATAAGGCTTCGTCCATTAAGCCAGTGACGATCGGTAACGGCATACAAAAGCAGATCCTCTTTAGCGCAATTCATATTTTGCCCCCTCTTCAAGAGTTTTTCCATCCATGTTGAAAACAGCATCGATGATACGGTTGCGATAAGTCGAGTTGCCGTCACCCTTTTGCATATGATCCCATCCGATCTCACCGGCAAGCCCCATAGTACATACGGCTGCCGCCGCTGCTTCAAGCATATTATCCGGATTTGCAACGATAAAGGCAGTCATCATCCCGGATAACTGACACCCCGTTCCGGTTATCTTTCCCATTTCCGGGCGGCCGTTTCTGATCACATAACATTTCTCCCCATCGCTCACAAGGTCGATAGCCCCGGTGATCGCTGCTATGGTTTTGCTTTTCTTTGCAAAATCCTTTACAAACCGGATGGAGGAGTCCAGAGTATCCTCTGTAACCGCATCAGCCACATCCGCGTCAACTCCCCTGGTAGTTCCGCTTCCGAGAGCCAGTGTCTTTATCTCGGAAATATTTCCCCTTATTACATCAAACTTGATCTCATCCATCAGCTTAACGGCCGTGTTTGTGCGAAGAGCCGAAGCACCTGCACCTACAGGATCAAGAAGCACTTTATGCTTAAGTTCATTTGCCCTTTTCCCGGCCAGGAACATCGCTTCAATACTTCTTTTATTAAGAGTTCCGATGTTGATATTCAGACCTCCGCAGATAGTAGTGATATCGACCACATCTTCAGGTTCATCAGACATGATGGGACTGCCGCCACATGCAAGCAGCACATTTGCAACATCATTTACCGTTACATAGTTTGTGATATTGTGCACTAAGGGCACATTCTTACGCACGTTTTCGATACATTCACCAAGCATTTTAAATACCTCCTCAAAAAAAGAAGGACGACACCTGAAGATAGTGTCGTCCCGGAATCCATAATATATCCCTACGTTGGCATTATCCACATCAGGTTATAGGTCGAAGGTAATTACCTTCCTCTCAGCCTGTAACACAAGCTCCCATTTTTTTGTACGATATACTGTTTTCTTATTCCTCGATACGGAACTGTCCGATTATGTCTGAGATATCCACCGACGAGGTCTCGACATTCTGCTGCTGTTCCTTGAGATCGCCTACGCTTGATGTAACAGTATCCGATGTCGCGGACAGCTCCTGAGCTGTCGCCGCATTCTCCTCGGAAAGCGCTGAGAGCGAATCAACTGCTTCACTGATCTCCTTTGTCTTTCCGCCAAGGTTGTCAACACATTTCTCAAGTCTTTCGATAGCTTCTTCCGCAGTATTAACAGCTGCAACGATGGATGAGAAGCTATCCTTGGTCTGCTCTACGGCAGCATTCTGCTTATCGACATATTCCTTGACCGTATCGCTTCTTTCTGCTGCATTCTTCGTAACAGCGGCAAGCTCATCGATCACTGAGTTTATAGCATCAACATTTTCTTTTGATTCATCAGAAAGTTTTCTGATCTCATCAGCAACTACCGCAAATCCCTTTCCGGCATCTCCAGCTCTTGCTGCCTCTATGCTGGCGTTGAGCGAAAGAAGATTTGTCTGAGCGGCGATACCCGCGATAAGCTCTGATGCCTGTCCGATCCTCGAAACTGCTTCCTGTATATCCGCAATTCCTTCGAATATGCCGTTGAATTCCGCAAGAGAACGATGGTTGATCTCCGAGAGCTCGTCCACGATCTTGCTTCCGTCGTTTGTAGCAGTTCCGATGGATGCGCTGGCCTCCGCAAGATCCTTTGCCGCCTGGCCGGAATCGCCCATGATCTCGTTGAGGGTCTCGAGTCCAAGAGAAAGATCCGAAACGTTCTGAGCCATGCTCGTACTTGCGTTTGCAAGCTCGGAAGCCGCAGAGCTGACATCATCCGACCCGGAGCTTGTAGCCAGAGTGCTTGAAGACATAATGCTGCTTGCATTTGAAAGACCATTCGAAGTATCTTTCAGGGTTCCGATTATATTCTTCAGATTTTCCTGCGTATCCGCAAGAGCCTGCTTCATCCGGCCGATCTCGTCCTTGGAATCCACCTTCATCTTGGGACGTGTAAGATCGTTCTTTGAGAGATAATGCATCTCATCCGTAACAGACTTTATGCCGTTCGATAACTGTTTTGCGACTAAGATCGAGAATATCGCGACAAAAGCAGTTATGGCCGCAAGTATCAAAGCCGAGATCAGAATCATTTTGTTTATTTTGTTCTCAAGCACGATCTTCTCAGCACTCGCCCACTTTTCCGTAATGTCCTCCAGAGAATTAAGATAATCTCTTGCGGTGGAAAAGCTATCCGAATGCTCTTTAAACTGTTCCGCGGTAACACTCTTGTCAGAAAGATCATAGGTTCCGAGCCAATAAGTGTACGCAGCGGTAAATTCCGTCGCTACCTGTTCAAAGGTCTGACCATCCTCTGACTTTGTTCCGGTCCACAGGTCGGCTTCCTTCTTCGCGATCTCTATTGCTTTGTTGGTGTTATCAAGGACCTGCTGCGCATTCTCATTAAAACTGTCTATGTTTTTCTTGCTGGCTTCTTCAGTCAATGCAGAGGCACCTTTTGAGACCGTATTGTACTGACTCGTGCTTGCCTTCAGCGCCTGATAGAAGTCCCTGTCCGCATTGATAAGATTTGAATTTATCGAATACAGATGGTCAAAGAACAATTCTTCGGACTTTACCAGAGTATCCTTTACCAGAAAACTGAAAAAGATAACACTCACTACTATGAGCGCCATCAGCGGCAGCGCGCACATCCAGAGCTTTGCCTTGACAGGCATATTTTTGACGAAATTCAAGACGCATCCCTCCTTTCAAAGTAAAATACGAGCGGACTCATTTTATCACTTATGCCGACACACGGCAATAAAATGTTAAGCTTGCTCCCTCAGACAAACTTTACAGCCGTTCCGGCAACAAGTATCTCCGCTCCGCCCTGGACGATGCTGGAAGAAGAGAAGCGTACATTTACTATGGCGTCCGCTCCCATGTGCTGGGCAGCATCGATCATATTGTAGATAGCGCGATCTTTGGCTTCATTAAGCATCTGGGTATAAGCTCCCATCTCTCCGCCGACGATGTTTCTCACGCCCTGGCCAAAATCCTTAAAAATGTTTTTTGAAAGAATGCAGCATCCTGTCACCAGTGAAATAACCTGATAATTCTGTCCAGGTATATTTTCAGTATTAACAACTAACATGAATTTTACCTCCTTTAAAACGCCGCGCAGAACGCGTCTATCTGAGCCTCCTTATCATCCGTATGTTTTGCCTTCGGGTCGATGAAGACCGCCGTCCGTTCAAAAGATTCTATTTCCAGGCATACGGAGAGCTTCTTCAATGCTTTCTCCGCGCCGGCTCCGCTCTGGCAGGCAAAGGCGAAAAATGTCTTGCCCTTTAGCTTCTCCCTGTTGTCAACAATGAATGTCCGAAGGGGCGGGGTGAAGTTTGAGGCCCAGACCGGAAATCCGAATACGATCCTCTCGTAGCCCGAAAGATCGGTTTCATAAGCTTCAAGCTCCGGCTTCTCGCCCATCACCGCGCTCTTGCCGCCCCACAGGAACTTGGCGAGTCCTTTGTCGCGATACGGCTTTTTCGGAACGAGCTTGAGAAGATCAGCTCCTGTCTTTTCCTTTATCTTTTGCGCCACATATTCTGTGTTGCCTTCCAGTGAAAAGTAAACGACCAGTGTTTTCATGTTCTCTCCCTTCTATTCCGCCGAAAGGCGTTCCATACCATGCTGCATCAGCATCTCGTCTATTTTATCAAAATCAAATACCCGATTGTTTATCGCGACTATCAACACTGCGTCACGTGAATCCTTAGAGTATAATTCATTAAACCCGTAAAGCTTCAAGGCCCGGTTGGTCTCGTCCCAGTTGAAATGCCCCGCAACGCAGAAACGGATGATGAGGTCCCGGTTCTTGGTGTGCTTTTCCATTGTGAGGATCTTGCTGCCGTAAGACTCCGTAACCCCGGCAAAAGAATAAACATCCTTTAACTTTATATCCTTCTCATCAAGGACATCCTTCATATAATAATAAAAGGCCTTCTTCTCATCAGCCAGGTACTTCTCATTGTCCTTGAAATAATGCTTAAGCTGATCCGGCCTCATATCCACCAAAAGATCATTCAGCTCATCCGTTGGTTTTTTCTCCATTTATCTTACCCTTCAATTCATCAAGCGCCTTAATAAGCTCCGATGCGCTGTACCTTTCAGCCGCATTAAGATTGATGCAGCGCTCGATGATATCCCAAAGTGCGCCCTTTGCCCTCTCCTCCTTTGGGAATTTTCTTGTGACCATGACATTTAATAATATACCAAGCGCATATATATCCGACTTCGCTGACGAAGCGGACAGTCCGTACCCCACCTGCTCCGGAGCCGCGTAAAACCGCGTCCCCATGTACATTGTGTCGTCCGTTTTGTCCGGATCATACCATTTTGCAACATTCATGTCGAGGAGGTATATCTCATCCTCAGGTGTTACCATGATGTTTGACGGCTTGATATCCCTGTGTATGATCGGGTTCGAAAGACTATGAAGGTGATCCAAAATCCTTAAGACACTGCTCGCAATATCAACGGCCCTTTCCATTGGTATGGCCTCATCCTCAAGGATGTCAGCTATGGTTTTTCCCTCAATATATTCCTCTATGATAATAAGGAAATTACTGCTCTCATAAATCTCGTGAATGACGGGCATATGCTCTACGGGATTTTCCTTCAGATAATCATATACACTTCTGTTGTATGTGGAAAGAAGCTTTTTGATAAACCTTCGTCCGCTGTCACGGTGTTTTACGAGGATAATATCAGGCCGGTCATCGATATGCTCTATATCCTCATACAACGATAAAGCAAGCACTGCTTCGTCCGAAAGCCCCTTGTACGGGTTCTTCTGATCTGCCTGAAATTCATCTTCGGTAGCATAGATCTCGTTTTCCGAGATCCTGTTCACATATCCGCATTCTCTGCAGGTCCACTCTCCGGTATTTTCAGAAAAACCCTCCTGGA
>OMRF01000318.1 GCA_900313435.1 uncultured Lachnospiraceae bacterium
AGAAGGAACTGAAGATTGTCATGAGGAGTCTTTCCGGGATCTAAGAGGTTGATGCCGTCATCTGTATTCAGTGACCAGTTGTTATGCTTTCCGGAGCCGTTGACGCCATCAAAGGGCTTTTCATGGAGCAGGCATTGAAGACCGTGGCGATAGGCCACCTTCTTCAAGGTCTCCATTATGAGCTGGTTGTGATCTACGGCTACGTTTGCCTCTTCATAGATCGGAGCAAGCTCGTGCTGCCCGGGGGCAGCCTCGTTGTGCTGGGTCTTTGCCGGTACGCCGAGCTTCCAGAGGCATTCGTTCACATCATGCATGAAGGCGCCGATACGCTCCCGGATGCTTCCGAAGTAATGATCGTCCATTTCCTGTCCCTTCGGAGGCATGGCTCCGATCACGGTCCGTCCGGTATAGACGAGATCCTTCCTTGCGAGGAAGCTCTTTCTGTCAATGATGAAATATTCCTGCTCTATCCCGACTGAGGGAACGACCTTCTTTGAGGTAGTGTTTCCGAAGAGCCTTATGAGGCGCAGAGCCTCCTTGTTGATGGCCTCCATTGATCTAAGGAGGGGAGTCTTCTGATCGAGAGCTTCACCTGTGTATGAGCAGAAAGCAGTGGGTATGCAAAGGATGGGGCCCACCGCGTTTTCCTTGATGAAGGCCGGAGAAGTAGGATCCCAGGCAGTATAGCCTCTTGCCTCAAAGGTTGCACGAAGACCGCCGGAGGGGAAGCTTGACGCATCGGGCTCTGATTTGATCAGTTCTTTTCCCGAAAAACTCATCAGCACCCTTCCGTCAGGGAGGGGTGCTGATATAAAGCTGTCATGCTTTTCGGCTGTCAGTCCCGTGAGGGGCTGAAACCAATGAGTATAATGAGTGCAACCGTGCTCGATAGCCCATTCCTTCATCTCGTGAGCTACTACATCGGCAGTCTCGAGGTCGAGATCATTTCCTTCTCTGATCGTTTCCTTCAGCTTCTGGTACACCTTTTTCGGAAGGCGTTCCTGCATTACATGGTCGTTGAAGACATTTGATCCGAAGATTTCTTCGACATTTATATTATTCATTCAGGCCTTTCCGTTCGATCCGAAGAGTTCGATCTTTTCCTTAACCTTTGCCTTGATGGCTTCTGCACCGGGAGCAAGGAGTTTTCTCGGGTCAAAGCCCTTTCCTGCCTTGTCTTTTCCTGCCTCGATGTATTCACGGGTAGCAGCAGCGAATACCAGCTGGCACTCGGTATTGACATTGATCTTTGAAACGCCGAGATCGATGGCTTTCTTTATCATATCATCCGGAATGCCTGTGCCGCCGTGAAGAACGAGGGGCATAGCGCCTACCTTCTCCTGGATCTTCGCGAGGACATCGAACTGAAGTCCCTTCCAGTTGTCAGGATATACGCCGTGGATATTTCCGATGCCGGCTGCGAGGAAGTCGATACCAAGGTCAGCGATCCTCTTGCACTCATCCGGATCAGCGCACTCGCCCATTCCGATGACTCCGTCCTCTTCGCCTCCGATAGCTCCGACCTCTGCCTCGATGGACATGCCGGTCTTGTGAGCAAGCTCAACGAGCTCCTTGGTCTTTTCGATATTCTCATCGATAGGAAGTGAGGAACCGTCGAACATGATGGATGTAAAGCCTGCCTCTACGCACTTCTTACAGCCGTCATATGTTCCGTGATCAAGATGAAGAGCAACGGGAACGGTAATGCCAAGGCTCTTGTCCATTGCCTTTACCATCTCGGCAACAACGAGGAAGCCTGCCATATATTTTCCAGCGCCCTCGGATACGCCAAGGATGACGGGCGACTTTTCTTCTTCAGCAGTGAGAAGGATCGACTTCGTCCACTCGAGATTGTTGATGTTGAAGTGACCTACCGCGTAATGTCCGGCCTTTGCTTTATCAAGCATTTCCTTTGCGTTTACAAGCATTTCGTTTTCCTCCAATCAAATTAACGAGTTTGTAAGTAAAGAACGTTCAACTGAACGATCACACCGATTATAGTTTAAATAAGTAAAATCTGCAATCAAAAGCCGAAACTGTCGTGAAAAATAACGAACAGAAGGTTTTGGGCGACAAAAGGCGAAAATATCGCATTTATAAGCGGTCTGCAGGCGTTCGACATCGCCCAATTGCACTCATAGCGGGCGTTTCACATCCACTTTTTTGTAAATACTAACAAAAATTGCAATATCTTGTGTTTTTCTCTTGAAAAGACGCAAGATGTCGTTTACAATTCTCTTGTCGTCGGAAAAGTAGCGGCGATAAGGGCATTACACAAGTTAATGAAAAAAAGGAGAGACGTATCATGAACAAAACAGAGTTCGTAGATGCAATCGCAAAGGAAACAGGCCTTACAAAGAAGGATGCTGCTGCAGCAGTTGACGCTTACAACGCAGTAGTTACTAAGGCTCTTAAGAAGAAGGACAAGGTTACTCTTGTTGGCTTCGGAACATTCGAGACCACGAAGCGCGCAGCTCGTACAGGCCGCAACCCTCAGACCGGCAAAGAGATCAAGATCGCTGCTTCTGTAGCACCGAAGTTCAAGGCTGGAAAGGCCCTCAAGGAAGCTGTAAACGGAAAGAAGAAATAATTCCGAAACACCTTGAAGTCAAAGCGCTCTCGGGAAACCCGGGGGCGCTTTTATTCTTGTCCTTGTGTACTCGAATGATTATAATGACAGTGGTTTTGTGTATCTGATGATCCGGATCATGAGGGAGAAAAAGCGTATATGAGAAATTCTGATTTCCACTCGCTGATAATATCTGCCGCGGACAAGCGTTTCCTTTCCGGAGACGCGACTACGCTGCAATATTTCTATGATGATCTGTTTGCTCCCATCACCTCATATATGGATGAAGAGAGCAGGAAGAGCTTTGAGAACGCAGTGAAAGAAAACTCCGGTGCCTGGTTCCCCGTCCGAATAGGGCGGGATGAGAAAAAGGCATTGTTCTATCTGAAGGTCACCGAGGTGAGCAGTGATGGTTTTATCAGGCTGATCATCACAAGGGTTGAAAATATCGTGCTCTCTCATCTGGGGCAGACACGTGTTCTTGAGTCTCACGAAGGAATGCTTGGACTTTGCGATGGCGTCTTCTTTGATTACGATCCCGACAAACTGAAGGTCACCTTCTACAATGCCTCAGCCTCTATCTACGGAGAGGGCGTGAGGCCTGTGGATGAGATGGAAAGATCTATGACCGGGGCTGCTACGTCGGAGGAGGCAAAGGAACAGGTGAAGCGAGTCTTTGTGCATCTTCGCACAAAGAGCGCACACTTCATTGAGACAGTGGACAGCAACCTGATAAACGACAGCAATAGTTTTCGAAAAAGTGTCGTGGAGGGCGCGCTCATTACGTATTCCGACGGCAAGGAAGGGATCATAGGTACTATTCATTTCCAGAAGACAAGCTCCTCAAGGCAGAAGATCGGAACCAGCCTTGATCCCCTTACAGGCCTTCTGAACAAGGCTGACATTACCGAATATGCAGTGGAGCTCATAGACGAGCGTAGACGTTCGGACACGGCCATCGCCATCGTGGATGTGGATTTTTTCAAAAAGGTGAATGACAGCTATGGTCACCAGTACGGAGATGAGGTATTGAGACGTACTGCCGCAGTCCTGAGAGATACTGTCGGTACTGACGGAAAGGTCGGAAGGATAGGCGGAGACGAATTTCTCATGATCCTTACGAACAATACCGGCGAACCCTCTTTGAGAGAGCTGTTTCGTACCATAAGGGGAAACATCGGCATACAGTTTCCTTCAATTGGCGGGGATTCTATGAACCCGCTGACTCTTTCGATCGGCTGCGCAGTGTATCCGACGGATGCTGAGAACTATGATGATCTGTTCATGCTTGCCGACTACTGCCTTTACTTAGCGAAGTATAAGGGGAGGAACAGATATGTGATCTATACCCCCGAAAAGCATCCTGCTCTTGAAGAGGTCAGGACTCAGAAGGAGGCGGGAGGCCTCATGAGCTCCGGAAGGGAGGTACATCCCGGTGATGTGATAGTTTCTCTTGTTGACAGGGTGATGAGCGAAAGGCGGCCTTCTCCGGAGGATCTTCTCAGGGAATTTGCGACAGGCTTTGCCCTTGATGAAGTTACTATCCATTGTGGAGATCCCATCAAGCAGAAACTCGCAGCAGGTGAGAACCAGCTTACGGATATGGCGCGGAAGAGGCTCAGGGATCTGTATCAGAAGAATATTAATGCCGAGGATTCACTTTCCAAAAACGAGTTTCTCGTGGTGAATCAGATAGAGAGCCTTCCGGCTTCGCGCTCAGAATCTGTCAGGATATTGAGGGAGCTCGGAGTATTGTCATTTGTTGTCATAAGATTCAGGGATGTTGAACAAAAGCCCTGTTATCTTGCTTTTGCGTCTGTCGGGAAGAAGGTTCAATGGAACCAGTCGCACTTCAAGTATTACAGGGTCTTCACGCATCTTCTCGAGATGTATTCTTTCTGAGGGATTTGTAGAG
>OMRF01000255.1 GCA_900313435.1 uncultured Lachnospiraceae bacterium
AGAGTCGCTATCCGAAGAGCTATGTTCCCGGTGATCCTGTCCTTGTTTGCCGCCCAGCGGAGCACCTTCAGAGTGAAGTCATCAAAGCTCTTTATCAGAAGGGGATCCTTCTCCATGAGATACAGGGCCTCTATGTAGAAAAACGGAGAATTGAGCCTGTTCGTTACGAACTGTCTGATATCCTTCAGTTCCGAAAACGGATTATCGATATACCTCTCACGAAGGAATAGAAGGAGCCAGAACACTCTCGGGTCGTCCGTATCCCTGAAGATCGCCTCCACCTCAAGAGTAAGCTTGTCGACATAGCCCTTCTCCCTTTCTATCATGGTGCACAGATAGAGAAGATATGCCCACTCAAAGCCTTTTTTGTCAAGGATCAGAACCTTCAGTTCCTCCACATACGAAAGAGCTTCAATCTTTTTTTCGGTAAGTATCAAGGCATGGGTCTTCATGAGAAGATATTCAGTAGCATTCTCCGGGCTGACAGAGATCAGTGTATCCAAAAGCCCGGTAAGGCTTTCACACCACTTCTCACTATCCATCCTTTTAAACCTGTACTCTATATATTCCCTTGTCAGACGTACCTTCGACCTCATGAAGAGTCTGTGTATATCATTTACAGATTCTGACGTCTCCTTTACGCAGAGCACGGTCAGAACCTTTTCTTCATCATAGCTTGAAAAGGTGAGGCGCGCGTAATTCTTTCCGGCATGCATCTTGTTAGGATGAATGTAAAAATCAAAATGCATGGTGCCGGCGATGAAGTAATCATCATTGACCCTCTCGTGTCCAACCGTGATGAACTCGCTGTCGCTTTCCACGTTTATCTCAGCGTAGCCCCACTCTGTCTTTGTGATATCAATGGATTCGCGAAGATCCTGATCTTCTACGTTGAAGGTAAGAGATGTATCACTCAGGAAAAATCCTGTCCGACCCTTGAGCCCCAATGCGACCAGGAATTCCTCAAGGTTCTGATAGGTCTTCGGAAAAGACTTGTAGCCTCTGTAAAGAAGAAACTCATCCGTCTTCTGCGTCTTCATGAAGGATTCAAATTCATCCGTTGAGAAAAAGGAAAGAGCGTCAGTGGGACTTGAACGGTAAAGCTTTCCAAAATCGGAAAGAGTGGTGATACTTCTGTCATTTACCTTTATAACAGGAGATTGATACTCTATCGAAAAGGGAATGTCCGTTGAATAACCATCGAGGATAATGTGAAACTCTCCTTCTATCCTGTCGCCCGAATGTCCTATCCCGTCCTTCACGTAAAACAGGACCTCTACCTGCTCACCCTCAAATGAAGGGTTCTTGGCAACAACATAGGGATTTGATGAAAATACCATCCCGCGAAGGGATGAAGAATCTGCACAGGAAAGCTTGAAGGAGCTCTCAAAATGCTCCCCCTCATAAGCGATAAGCGCATGAAGATCACCTTCAATTTTTATGTCGGAACAGACTTTGTCAAATCTGTCCTCTGACATTCGAAAGATCTTCCGCCTCACTTTTTCTCCTTTGCTCCTTTGAGCTTTTTATGTGCTATAATGCACATTACAACAGACAAAAAACAACAAAATATTATACCAAAGTAGTGTTATAAAGGCAAAGGAAGGCAGGAAAAATGTCAAAGGAAGAAAAGCCGGTATTTCACGGTAGCGATGTGGAGAAGATCGCGGAAAAATACGGACTCGACAAAAATAAGATCACAAGCTTCTCTGCGAACGTAAACCCTCTGGGGATCTCTCCCGTTCTTCGGGAAAAACTCCGTGAAAACGTGGACTGCATTGAAAGGTACCCTGACCGTGAATACAGAACTTTGAAGACTGCCATAGCGGATTATCTGAACTGCCATACGAATAATATCATGGTTGGAAACGGCACCACAGAACTTATTTCGCTCTTCATAGGGATCGCCTCTCCCAGGCGTGCGATAATCGTCGGTCCCACCTATTCCGAATATGAAAGGTGCGTAAACATAGCCGACGGAAAGACAAGCTATTTCCCTCTCAGAGAGGATAACGGTTTTTCCCTCGACATGGATCTGCTCTGCGAAAGGATCACTCCGGACACCGACCTCATCATCCTCTGTTCTCCCAACAATCCTACCGGAACATCTGTAAAGCGTTCTGATATGAGAAAGCTCCTTGATGTCGCAAAGGAGCGTTCCTGCTATGTGATGGTAGATGAAACCTATATAGAGTTCTGTGATGACGAAAAGGAGCTTACCGCGATCCCCCTTGTAGAATCCCACAACAATATCGTGATCCTCAGAAGCACGAGCAAATTCTTCGCATGCCCCGGTCTTCGCCTCGGCTACGCCATAACTGCCGACGACGACACCCTCTCATCTGCCGGAAGGAAAAAGAATCCCTGGATGATACACACCCTTGCAGCGGAAAATGCCATGTATATGTTCTCGGATACAGAATATATAAGAGAGACGAAAGAACTCATCTCAGCCGAAAGAGAGAGGCTTTATGAAAAGTACAAGAATTCAGAAAGATTTCTCCCCTTCAGACCTAAGGCCAATTTTATGCTTATGAAGATCAAAGAGGACGGTCTCAAAAGCTCCGTCCTCTTTGAAAAAGCGATCCGTGAAAATATGATGATAAGAGACTGTCAATCCTTCCCCTTCTTGGATGACAGCTTCATCAGAATATGCTTCATGAAAAAAGAAGATAATGACAGACTGTTTGACTGTCTGACCGGAAAAATCTGATCACTTGTTTTCAAAGTAATCCATTATCCCTTTTGCTGCCGCCTTTCCTGCGCCCATGGCGAGGATCACGGTTGCCGCTCCGGTGACAGCGTCACCACCTGCAAATACGCCTTCCTTAGATGTCTTTCCGAATTCCTCTTCGGCTACGATACAGCCTCGCCTGTTTACATCAAGACCCTTTGTGGTCCGTGAGATAAGCGGATTCGGAGAGGTTCCGAGAGCCATTATGACAGTGTCGCACTCCATCTCAAATTCAGAGCCCTTGATCTCGACAGGACTTCTCCTTCCGGAGGCATCGGGTTCTCCAAGCTCCATTCTTATAACCCTTATACCTGAAACAGAGCCGTCTTCGCCTGTAAGTATCTCAACAGGATTTGTGAGAAGATCAAACTTGATCCCCTCTTCCTCAGCATGATGAACCTCCTCCGCCCTGGCGGGAAGTTCTTTCATTGAGCGGCGATAAACTACCGTAACATCCGCCCCAAGTCGAAGCGCTGTCCTCGCTGAATCCATGGCAACGTTTCCGCCGCCCACTACAACCACCTTTTTCCCGGGCTTGATGGGAGTATCCTTGTCGGCGTAAGCCTTCATGAGATTTGATCTTGTAAGATACTCATTCGCAGAAAATACGCCATTCGCCTGTTCTCCGGGTATCCCCATGAACCGGGGAAGTCCGGCGCCCGAGCCTATGAATACAGCTTCAAAGCCCTTCTTTTCCATGAGGTCATCTATAGTGACGGAACGTCCTACTATGACATCAGTCTCTATCTTTACGCCAAGTTTCTTTACATTCTCGACCTCAACTGCTACGACCCTTTCCTTCGGAAGACGAAATTCCGGGATACCGTAGACCAGGACTCCACCAGCCTTGTGAAGCGCCTCAAATATCGTGACATCATAACCGTTTCTCGCGAGATCTCCGGCACAGGTAAGTCCTGCGGGACCGGCTCCGATAACGGCAACCTTATGCCCGTTCTTCTTTGCAGCCACCTTCGGCTCGAAACCATTTTTCATAGCGTAGTCCGCCACAAAGCGCTCAAGCTTTCCGATTGCAACAGGCTCGCCCTTTACGCCACGTACGCAGACGCCCTCACACTGTGTTTCCTGAGGACAGACTCTTCCGCAGACCGCCGGGAGGGCTGATGACAATGATATCGTCTCATAGGCCTTTTCAAAATTCCTGTCCTTTACTTCCTGTATGAACGCGGGAATATTTATGGAAACAGGGCAGCCTCCCACACAACGGGGGTTCTTGCAGTTCAAGCATCTTGAAGCCTCATTTACTGCTTCATCCTCAGTATAGCCAAGGCAGACCTCTTCAAAATTCTTTGCCCTTTCCTTCGGATCCTGTTCGGCTATCGGTACCCTTGTAAGCATATCCATGATCAATCTCTCTCCTTTATCAAAGTCCCTTCTCAACAGCTTTTGCAGCCGCCCTTAAAGGTATCTCCTTCTTCAAACTCCAGCTTCTTTCTTCCCTCTTCGGTCTTGTAAAGGGCAACCCTTTTCATCGCAAGATCAAAGTCCACAAGATGTCCGTCAAACTCCGGTCCGTCAACGCAGGCGAACTTCACCTCGTCTCCCACCAGAAGCCTGCAGGCTCCGCACATTCCGGTTCCGTCCACCATGATCATGTTCATTGATACTATGGTATGGATAGAAAGCTTCTTTGTAAGGAGGCATACGAACTTCATCATTATCGTAGGGCCAATGGCTACGCAGTGATCAAAGCGAATTCCTTCGTCATAAAGGGCCTGAAGCTGATCGGTTCCCATACCATGAAAACCGTATGTTCCGTCATCGGTAGTCACATATACATGTCCTGAAACACTCTCCATCTCCTCAATGAAGAAAAGCAGTTCCTTCGTACGGCTGCCCATGATGACCGAGCAATCAACCCCGTGCTCGTGAAGCCATTTGACCTGGCAATAAACAGGTGCGATACCGAGCCCGCCGGCAACAAAGACTATGTTTTTCTTTTTTGTCTCTTCAAGGTTTTCCTCAAGACAGATATCAGAAGGATTTCCGAGAGGTCCCACGATATCGGTAAAGCAGTCCCCTTCATTCAAAAGCGCCATCTTCTCAGTTGAAGCGCCTATAGTCTGGATCACTATCGTGATCTCTTCCTTTTCCCTGTCATAATCACAGATAGTGAGGGGTATCCTCTCTCCGTCCTCACCGGTGCGGGCTATGATGAACTGTCCGGGAAGGCAGCGCTCCGTGACATTTTTTGCCTTTACATCCATCAGAATGATCTTGTCGGCAAGAACTTTTTTCTTTACGATCTCAAACATCTTTCTATTACTCCTTCAATATCGCTTAAGTAAAGTACACTAGTTCATCCGAGGGCTTTTCAGCGTCTTTTATCAGAACGGGATAAAGCACGGGTCCTTTGCCCCTGTATTCCTGCGCAAATTCGTTCCTCACAGTGCATGTAAGGTCGAGCCATGATCTGTGCTCGATATTATTTGAATCAGGATATTTACATTTCATGCCGAGAAACTGTATGTCAGCCGCACAGCAGGTCATCGCGAATCTTCCGGGCACGAAGGTTCCGGGCTTCAGCTTCCCCTTTCCATCCTTGGGGTTATATACCAGAGCCAGGAAATGAACCTTTTTCCCGTCATACTTCTTGGGATTATCCATACAGTCCGTGAACCAGAGGGCGTAATCAGCATCACTTATCTCTATGGTTTCCGCATCAAGGTCAAAAGGAAGCGGCTCCGGCGTATCGTCTACAGTGCCGTCTGCCCTTATATAGACTATCTGAGCGGAGCGGTTCACAGTCTTTACATTTGCCCTAAACTTTGATTTTTTGACATCGGGAGGGCAGCGATTGAACATTATCACATCGGCTTTTATAAGCTGCTCCGACATCATCGTCCTCATATTCAGCATATAGGCTTCAAATGTCGTAGCATCCACGGTGCAGAGGGATTGTACTATGGTCCACTCCTTCGGACCGTCCAGCTCATAGATGGGGGCAACCTCCCATGTGCCGTTATATTCTATAAACACCGCTCCGGGATCATATTTCTTTGTAAGTTCTGTAAGATAAGCCTCATTCAGATCCTTCGGGTCTGATATCTCTATCAGCGTTCCGTTAATCTTTTTCAGTTCATCCTCATCATATTCCTCTTCGCCGTCCTCACAGACTATCAGGAGAAAACTGTCAAGGTCATTTGCAAAGCCGTTCTCAAACAGCGTTTCCTTCACAAGTGTGGTCTTCCCGCTGTCCATGAAGCCGAAGAAAATATATACAGGTATATCCTTTTTCATGTCTGTTCTCGGATATCAAAGCCCAAAGAGCGCAGGTATCCCATCCTCCTTCAGATCGACGCCGATCACTACAAGGCGTCCGGTAAAATCGGGTGCACCTTCTCTGATCTCATAATCTCCGTCCACGAGGTCAAAGTAAAGCCACTTATCCTCTGGCGTCTTCACTATGCCCTTTGAGCGGATGACAGTACCATACTCATCGGACTCCGCGAATATCTTCATCGCGTTTTCTATAGCATCCCTC
The DNA here is from genome assembly GCA_900313435.1 of uncultured Lachnospiraceae bacterium. Lineage (GTDB taxonomy): Bacteria > Bacillota > Clostridia > Lachnospirales > Lachnospiraceae > RUG306. The sequence goes on from OMRF01000255.1 coordinate 6,237, forward strand.
GTGATGGTCTTCGGAGTCTCAAGACCCCATGTATCAAAGACCTCATCCGCGTGATGATGGTGGTGCTCATGCCCGTCTTCATGATCATGGTGATGGTGATGATGCTCGTGCCCATCTTCATCATGATCGTGATGATGGTGTTCGTGTTCATCATCGTCATTGTGGTGGTGATGGTGCTCATGCTCGTCATCATCATCATCGTCATCGTGGTGATGATGGTGCTCATGCTCGTCATCATGATCATGATCATGGTGATGGTGATGATGCTCGTGCTCACGCTCCTCCTCTTCATGGCTGGCCATGGAAAGAGCCTTTGCCTCAAGATTGTCAAGACCTTCGATAACGTCCTTGATCTTCTCTCCCGAAAGCTCATTCCAGGGAGTGGTAATGATGTGAGCCTTGGGATTCATCTCTTTGATCGCGTCAGTGACTGCTGAAAGTTCTTCTTCGTTTATCTCATCGGTTCTAGAGAGGATCACTGCTGTTGCGTGAACGATCTGATCCTTGAAGAATTCTCCGAAGGCCTTCATCTGCTTCCTTGCCTTCTTTGCGTTCACAATAGTAGCCATACCGCAAAGAGAAAGCCCTATCTCATTTTCAAGTCTGATGACGGAAGCCGCCACATCGGAAAGCTTTCCCACACCCGAAGGCTCGATCAATATACGGTCGGGAGAAAACTTAGCCACCACCTCTCTCAGGTTCTTGTCAAAATCCCCTACCAGAGTGCAGCAGATGCAGCCAGAATTCATCTCAGTGATCTCGATCCCGGAATCTTTCAGAAAGCCGGAGTCAACTCCCACCTCACCGAACTCATTCTCTATGAGGACGCACTTTTCATCCTTGAAGGACTCGGCTATCAGCTTTTTGATAAGAGTTGTCTTTCCGGCTCCAAGGAAGCCGGAAAAAATATCTACCTTTGTCATTGGTTACTCCTTTTTGAAAAAAATCGGTTAGGACGGTACCTTACATTTTTTCAGGTGCCTCAAAGCCCAGAAGCTCTATGCACTTTTCAAGAACTCTCTGTGTAAGCCTGCAGAGCGCAACGTAACTCTTTTTCTCATCCTCATCCTCGCAGGACAGTATCTTCGTCTCATGATAAAAATGATTGAACTCATTGCAGAGCTGATAGATATATGCGCAAATGATATTGGGAGCGCAGGATGAAGCTGCTTTTTCGACCTCAGCGTTAAAAAGCGAAAGCGAGAGCATTAGTGCTTTTTCAGAACCCTCACTGCTGAATGACGGGTTAAGACCCTTTATATCGCCTCCGGCCTCTTCGAATTTGCGAATGATGGACTTTATCCGAACGACAGTATAAAGGATATAGGGACCTGTATCTCCCTCAGAAGATGTAAACCTGTCCATGTCAAAGATATAATCCTTCGCCGGCTGGTTCTTAAGATCCCCGTACTTCACCGCGGAAAGTGAAACTATGTCAGAGACTATATCCGCCTCTTCAGGGGATAATGAATCATTTTCCATTATCTTTTCGTGCATCTTCTCCTTAATATCATCAAGGAGACTCTCAAGCCTCATCACTCCGCCATCCCGCGTCTTTAAGGCATGGCCGTCGGGACCGTTTACCGTACCAAAGCCAATAAAGGAAAGCTCTGTTTCATCGGGAACTATCCCCGCCATCCTCGCGCAGCGGAATACCTGTATGAAGTGAAGATCCTGGCGTTTGTCCACCACATATATGATCTCATCCGGATGATGATCTTCTACACGCCATATGAGAGTTGCAAGATCCGTAGTATCATAAAGCGCCGCCCCGTCTGACTTCAATATCATGCAAGGCGGTATCTCTTTTTTATCATCATCCCTTTTTACGTCAACAACAAGGGCTCCATCACTTTCATGGGCAAGTCCCTTATCCTTAAGCATCTTTACCATGCCGGGAATGTAAGGCTCTGCGTCCGCTTCCCCCTTCCAAAGATCGAAGGAAACGGAGAGTCTCTCATAATTCCTCTTAAGATCTGCAAGAGAAACCTTCATTATCCACGAAAGAAGTTCCCTGTAGCCTCTCCTGCCCTGTTGCAT
>OMRF01000055.1 GCA_900313435.1 uncultured Lachnospiraceae bacterium
AGGAGCACTCCGCCGAAATAACGCGTCACCACAATGAGCGCGTTTGAAAGGTTATTGTGCTTCATTACTTCAAGTATTACTTTTCCCGCAGTTCCCTGTGGCTCGCCGTCATCGGAAAAGCGCTCCGTAGGGGGATTTGCTCCGACTATAAAGGCGAAGCAGTTGTGGCGGGCGTTGTAGTGCTCTTTTTTGATCTTTTCAATCTCAGAAAAGGCTTGCTTTTCATCGTTTACAGAAAGGAGCACGGACAGGAACCTTGATTTCTTTCGCACGACTTCGGCGCTGCCTTGCTTTTCGACCCTGAATGATACAGCCATTTAACAAACTCCGATTTTTGTGGTAAAATAACACGACTATGTCTTTTGATATTGTACCACATTGTACATGAGGACGATGAATGGATTTCAGTAAGGCTGTTGTAGAAAAAGAAAGAGCATATCTGCGTTCCAAAAAGGCGAGGGCGGGAAAAAAATTTATTCTCACCTTTGTAAAGACTGCGCTCATTTTTCTTCTGCTTGCTATAGCGGTCTTGGCAGTCGTCGTTTTTCTGAGAGCGAAGAAGATAATCGATGAGATCCCGGATATATCAGCCATAGACATCACGCCCACCGGATATCTCACGACCATATATGATAAGAACGGGAACGAGATACAGTCGCTTGCGGCTGCGGGGGCGAACCGTCAATATGTCGAGCTTTCTGAGATCCCGCTGGATCTCCAGCATGCCTTTGTCGCCATAGAGGATGAGAGATTCTATAAGCACAACGGGATCGATATCCGCGGCATCATCAGAGCCGTCGTTGCTGACCTTGCAAGCGGAGACATGTCCCAGGGCGCATCAACCATCACGCAGCAGCTTTTGAAAAATAATTATTTCACGGGCTGGATGAGTGAGAACACTATTTCGGACAAGCTGAAGAGAAAGCTGCAGGAGCAGTATCTTGCGATACAGCTTGAAAAAAAGATCTCAAAGGGCGAGATCCTGGAGAATTATCTGAACACGATAAATCTCGGGCAGAATACTCTGGGCGTGGAAGCTGCCTCGGAACGCTATTTCAACAAGCGGGTATCCGACCTGACTCTTTCAGAGTGCGCCTGCATAGCCGGCATCACCCAGAATCCGTCCAGGTACAATCCCATTACCCATCCCGACTACAACAATACCCGCAGAAAGTCCGTTCTGCAACATATGTATGACCAGGGCTATATCACTGCCGAGGAGTATGAGGCGGCGGTGGCGGATGATGTCTATTCCAGGATATCCGTCGTCAACAATTCCATAATCGCCTCCTCTACCTCTTATTTCGTTGATGCCCTGACAAGTCAGGTCATCAAGGATCTTAAGGAACAGAGAGGCTACAGCGAGACAGAGGCCTACAGGATGCTTTACGCAGGCGGTCTTCGTATAGAATCGACTCAGGATCCGGAGATCCAGAAGGTAGTGGACGAGGAGATAAACAGGCTTGAAAACTATGCAAACTCTCCGGAAGTTTCGATCTCCTTCAGGCTCACGGTAGAAAAGCCTGATAAGACCTATCAGAATTACAGTGAGCAGACTATGCTTTCCTTCTATCAGAGCGAGGATCCCCTCTATGACATTAATTACTCCAGTCAGGAGGAGGCGCTTGCGGCGTATGAGCATTACAAGTCAGAGATAATAGGTGAGGGAGACAGGATACCGGACGCGGGCGAATCAGTTACCTATACTGTACAGCCGCAGGCTGCCTGTACAGTGATCGACCAGTCTACCGGTTATGTTGTTGCGCTCTGCGGAGGGCGCGGGGACAAGACGGCATCGAGGACACTGAACCGGGCGACAGATACCACAAGACAGCCGGGATCCTGCTTCAAGATACTTGCGGCCTTTGCTCCCGCTCTTGACGCCGGAGGGAAGACACTTGCGTCAGTGCAGGATGATGCCCCGATGACCTACACGAATGGGATCCCTCTCAGAAACTATGATAACAGATATCGCGGCTTTACGAATGTCAGGGAGGCCATCACAGATTCAATAAACGTAGTTACCGTAAAGACCCTGATGGAGATAGGCACAGGTCTTGGTTATCAGTATGTCCAGAACTTCGGGATCACCACCCTTGAGAGCGGCGATAACAATCAGGCTCTTGCTCTGGGCGGTATATCAAGGGGTGTAAAGAATATCGAGCTCACGGGAGCGTATGCAACGATAGCGAACGGCGGGGTATACAACCGTCCCATGTTCTACACGAGAGTCCTGGCTAGAAACGGCGATGTGGTTCTCGATGCCTCATGGAACAATCAGAAAGAGGTGCTAAAGCCCACCACCGCGTGGCTTCTCACAGACGCGATGAAGGATGTCATGGTCTACGGGACAGGTCAGGGCGCAAATATCGACAATATGCCCATAGCCGGAAAGTCCGGTACCACCACGAACGACAGGGATACTGTATTCGCGGGCTACACGCCCTACTACACCTGCGCCGTGTGGGGAGGCTACGATGACAATACGCCCCAGAAGGAGACCCAGTATTCAAAGGCTATTTTCAGAGGGATAATGCAGAGGATAAATGAGGGGCTTCCCGTCAGGGATTTTGACAAACCCGGTGGGATCACAGAACTTGCGGTATGCAGAAAGTCAGGAAAACTCCCGCTTGATGATATATGTGAGGCGGACGTAAGAGGATCACAGATCTATACGGAGTATTTTGACGAGGATACAACGCCCTATGACAGTTGTGACCATCATACAACGGTCTCCATCTGCAGTGCTTCAAATCTCCCCGCCGGAATATACTGTCCTGCGGAGGATGTCGGAAAGAGGGTCTTCATCCTGGGAGCTTCCCCCGGAGGGGAGGATTATGAATATTCAATAACACCGGAAGAACTGGCAAGAACCTGTAATATACATACAGAGCCTCAGCCGGTCACTCCGCCGGTTCCGGTCGTTCCAGGAGGAGGCGGGAGCCAGACGAGCTCCGCGACCTCCCAGAACCCGGGAAGTTCAGCCTCTCACACCTCGAACAGCATGTCGCCGTAGGAGGGCATAGGCCAGTATTCCTTATCTACGAGCATCTCAAGCTTGTCAACGGGGACGCGCACGGAGTCTATTGCCGGCACTATTTTGTCCCTGCAGAAGAGAGCTCTCTCTTTTGAATCAGTCATTTTTTCTTCCGTGAGCCTTGCTTCTTCAAGAGCGGAAAGGGCAGTCTTTGTCTCTTTGAGAAGCTTTGATGCCTCATCAAGCATTCCTCCGGCAGTGGAAGTGTCGGCTGAAGGCAGCGCCTGACGGACCTCATTTACATTTTGCGCAAGGACTGTCAGATACTTGATGACGGCAGGGATCACCTGCTTACGGATAATGTCGCACATCGCCTTCGCTTCTATGTTCAGCTTCTTTGAATATGTCTCGTATTCTATTTCCGCGCGGCTCTTAAGCTCGGATTCCGTAAATACTCCGAACTTTTCAAATACTTCAATGCTGGTCTTCTCTGTAAGGGCCGGGATCGCATCCACCATAGTGGGGATATTGGGAAGACCGCGCTTTTCTGCTTCCTTTACCCATTCTTCGGAATAGCCGTTTCCGTTGAAGACGATACGCCTTGATTCATAGGCCTGCTTCTTGATAAGGTCGTGTACAGCCATATCAAAATCAGGAGCCTTTTCAAGTATATCAGAGGCTTCGGCGAAGGCTTCCGCGACTATGGTATTGATGACCACATTGGGCTCACCCGCTGAATCCTCGGAACCGACCGAGCGGAATTCAAATTTGTTTCCGGTGAAGGCAAAAGGGGAGGTGCGGTTTCTGTCGGTGGCGTCCTTTCGAAAATCAGGGATCGCGGAAACTCCGGTCTCAAGCTTGTCCCCCGTCTTTGAATGTGTTGCCGAACCGGTTGCGATCAGCTGGTCAATGACATCCTGGAGCTGCTCGCCGATATATACGGAAATGATTGAGGGCGGAGCCTCGAGACCTCCGAAGCGCCTGTCATTTCCCACATCTGACGCGCTCTCGCGGAGAAGTGCGCCGTGCCTGTCCACAGCCTTCAGGATACAGGTCAGTATGAGAAGGAACTGAAGATTGTCATGAGGAGTCTTTCCGGGATCTAAGAGGTTGATGCCGTCATCTGTATTCAGTGACCAGTTGTTATGC
>OMRF01000072.1 GCA_900313435.1 uncultured Lachnospiraceae bacterium
TGTTTCGGATATGACTGAGTTCAGCTTATCAGTCAAAAGGTTCAGGGCCTCAGCTATCTTTCCGAGCTCGTCCTTTCTCGCAAGGAGAGTTTCATCCGCCTTGACTGAGAGATCACCGCCTGCGACCTTCTCAAGCTGACCGGCTATAGCGCTCATCTTCTTCGATGTTTTGCTCGCTACAACGCAGCCGAGAGCGAGGATGAGACCTGTTATAGCGCCGGCGATTATGACCATGATGATGATCGCCCGAAGGACAGCCTTGCTCACGTCATCCACCGGACGTCCCGCGAACATCATTCCGACTATAGAGCCGTCCGCGTTCTTCATAGGAACATAATAAGCACAGTACTTTTTCCCGGCTATCGTAAGGTTGTCGGAATAAAAATGCTGCCCGTTGGTAAGCACCGTTGTCACGACACTATCCGAGGCATCGGTACCGATTATTCTCTGTCCCGTAGAGGGATCCTTAATAGTCGTAATTGCCCTTGTCTTTCCGTAAAATAATGTATAATCAACACCTGTATTTGCGTTCGCAAGATCAAGCAGCTCTGTATACTCGTCATTTATCAGCTGCATGCCCTTAAAGACCGCCGTATAGTCATCCCCGCCCCAGTCACCGTCATAAGTAGCCTCAAGCTCCTCCCCCATCAGGGTACATGCGATCTTCAACTCCTCATTCATCATACTGAAGTAGGCCTTCTTCATGCCTATAGAGCCTACCAGCACAAGCGCCACGGAAACCATGATGATCGCGGCCAGCGCAATATAGATGATCTTGAAGATCAGCTTCTTTTTCCTTACAACCTTCATTGTTGACCCCTCTTTCTACATAGCGTTGAAATAGTGAAACAACCTTTAAAGTATTATTTTAACATGTTTTTTCTCAAAGTATCAAGTATCACGGCAGTCCTTTTTTCGACCGTGTGAAATTCCCTGATCTTCTGGGCACTTCTTGAAGCTATGGTCTCCCGGAGCGTGTCATGGGACAGGTAGTATTTCGCCTTTTCGACCATATCGTCGAAGCTGTAGAACATCACAAGATCATAGCCGTCCTTGAAGTATTCGGGCATCTCCGCCTGGTAGTTCGTAAGGCAGAAGCCTCCTGAGCCCATGATGTCGAATACTCGAAGGGGTATTCCGCTCTTAATATTCGGGATAGTGAAATTCAGATTGATCTTTGTCTCCCTGTAGCATTTCGGGAGCTCCGTCCAGTAATCAAGCCCGCCCTTGTATGTCACGCCGAGAAGCTCTGAGGTGTCGCTGTTCGAGTAGATCGAGACGGAAAGCCCCGCCTCTGCGAGAAGGATGAGGGCCCTTGTCCTTTGAAGCTGCGCAGTTTTAAAGCCGAGGACTGTCGTTGAGAAGACCAGCGCAAGATCTGAAAAGGACCCTTCTGATTTTTTGAGGTGGAAATATCGGGGCAGGACCGAAAGGATATCGGGAGTGAGCATCATTTCAAGAATATTGCTCCCGTAGAGATCCGCCTGGACCCCCATGATCCCGTCGAAGTAGCCCCTCAGATAATCAGGGAGCTTCTTTTCTATCCTGTCATAGGTATTTCTTTCATAGAGCGAGCCGCAGAAGGCTATCTCGTTTCCGTATATTCCCTGATTCCAGCCGCCATCATGCCCCCACAGGGCATTTGAAAGGCGATCGGAATTTGCGGCAAGCGGAAGATACCAGATGTTCTTCACTCCCAGCGACCTAAACTCCTCGCAGTTTACCCGGTCGAAGGTGAAGATGAAATTAGTATCATAAAAAACAGAGTCGTGATACATGGAAATGAGAGGGTTGTCACAGGTCCAGGAAACATAAGGGATCGAAAGCTCGTGGCAGACCTCTGCTATCACCGCAAAGTAATTCACTGTGAAGACGAATTCATAGTTTTCCTTTTTGAGCTCATCGGAAAGGAACTGCTGAAACTCGGGAGCAACATCATAGTTCTCAAGTTTCTGCTTTATCTCCCTTACTTCAAAGCCCTCTCTTTCAAAGGCTCTTCTTATATCAAGATAATTGTAGGCTTTCCACCTGTAGAACAATATCTTCTTCATCATTAATCCTTAGTATGCTTTTTGATCTCATCGAGAATAATTATTGATCTCTGCTCCCAGGTATGGTCCTTCACGGCGCTTTCATAGCCTCTTTCGGAAAGCTCTTTTCTCGCCTTGTCGTCTGAAAGAACCTCACCGACTATCCCGGGCAGCTTCATTATATCAGAAAGCGCGAAGCGTACACACTCACCGTTTGAAAAAGCTTTCCGAAGATAATCGGAATCATCAGTGACCACGGCTGCCTTTGAAAGCATACCGTTAGGGATCCTGTCATGACTCCCCGCTTTGAACCAGGTTAAGGTGTTCAGCACCACCTTTGAGCGGAGCATATAGGAAAAGACTTCTTTTGAGCTGACCTTTCCAAGAATCTCAAGGTTCTCATTATCAGCCCAGTCACACTGTTCCCAACCAATCCCGAGGACACCTACTTTGAAACCGTTCTCACAGAGCACTCTCACGGCCTGCTCCCTGAAGAAGGATGTGGCATAGCCATCAAGAAAGCGAAAGTCTGTGATGAGCTCGCGCTCCCTCTCTTTTGAGATCGAGGAAAGTCCTTCGTTTGAAAGTTCCTGCCTTATGCATTCCTCCGTCGTGATAGATGAGTCGTCTATCAGCCTGTCAAGACAACGCTTTGAAAATGAAGCTCCGTCAAATTCCTTTATTGAATCAAAATCGGGGATCAGAGATTCAATGAGGACCCTCGAAAGTGCTCCGGCATAGAGAATATCTATGTCACGGGAATCATTATCTTTTTCTTTGGAGGCCTCTCTGATCGCATCTGCGCAGCCTGCGTGAGGGAGGAATACGGCGGCTTTGATATTATCATAATATCTTTCTACGTAATCAACATGGTTCTGATCGATCACGAAAAGGAGGTTTTTCTTTGGAAGGCTGCTAAGCTGCCTGTCAAAATGAAAAGGATGATCCATGAGGATATCCACATAGAGTATCTGAAGCGCGTCCCATAGATTTCCGCCCTCCCTTGTCCCCAGGTTGTAGCCCAGGTTATTAAAGGCGATAACGGCATCTATGTGATGGATGGCATGATATTCAATGAAGGAGGGAAGGCTTTTCCCAAGATCCGTAGCCGTAAGGATAATACAGCTGTGGCCAGCTTTTTCAAGCGCGCTTGAAAGCTCTTCGGAAAAGAGATCGAGCGTATCATATAGTCCTTTGATGAATGCAAAGTTCATATTATCTCCATTTTGGACCCCCGGGCTTCGTTTTGGACCCCGGGGACAGTCCCGGGGGTCCATTTTGGGTTCATTATAAAATCGAAAGCAGACTCTCACACCCTTCGAGGATGTCCGAGTAGGCTTTATCAAAGTCCCTTGTGTACCATGGATCCGACACCTCCCGGGGATCTTTCGTGTGATCCATAAGAAGAGAAAGCTTCCCCTCAGGATCCTCCGGCCACATCCTCTTCATATAGTACATGTTTTCAGAGTCCATTCCAATGATCAGGTCATAGACTTCATAATCATCATAACGCATCCGCCGGGCAGCATATCCGCTGCAGTCGATCCCGTGTTCCTTCAGCACCGCGCGGGCCGGCGGATAGACGGGATTTCCAAGCTCTTCCGATGATGTCGCCGCGGAATCAATGATAAATTCGTCCTGACGCCCTGCTTTCTTTACCAGATCGAGCATTATATATTTAGCCATCGGCGATCTGCAGATACTGCCGTGGCAGATGAATAGTACTTTTATCGGCATTTCTTACCTCCAAAACCGCATCAAATTGCTCCAGTTTACGCCGGTTTGCCAAGCTGCTGAAGCTTCAGTCATTTTACAGAAAATCGGGCCAAATGGCAAAGTCGCGCAAAGTGTGGCAA
>OMRF01000038.1 GCA_900313435.1 uncultured Lachnospiraceae bacterium
CGATCTGGATATTTCTTCCTTGTACACCTTCTACTCCACTGATATCGTAAAGGATGTCGTAAAGGAATATGTATCAGGGGCCGCCGTTTATGATAAGGGGATCGAAAAGCCGCCTCTTGATGTCGATATAGCAGACTATTTCCTGAATGTATCAAAGAGGGGATATTGCATCCATTTCGCGACAGCGGCAACGCTGCTTCTTAGGATGCAGGGAGTGCCGGCCCGTTTTGTGACAGGATACCTCGTAACTCCACGGCCAGAAGGAACTGACGGAAAGATTGCGATCACCGGAAACGATGCTCATGCCTGGTGCGAATATTATGATCCCGTAGAAGATCTTTGGAAGATACTTGACGCTACGCCTTCAGACCCTTCACGCGCTTCATCGGCGTATGGCGCTCAAGACTCTGAAAGAGGAGGAGTGAATGTGAATCCTTCAGGGGAGGTGGATGATTCAGACCCTGATGATATCGATGAAGATAAAGAGAAAGATGATGACGAAGGTGGCGATAAGGATGATGACCAAAAAGATCCGGCGATAGATGGAGGATCAGCCGAAAAAGATAACGGTCAGCGTGAATATCTTGAAAAAATGGCGAATAAGGCAAGAGTGACCTGGATCATTATCATTGTGCTCGGGTCAATTGTCCTCTCTTTGAACGTCGGATTTTTTTTAGGAAGAATAATATTCAAAAGAAACCTTCTGACAGGCACTGAAAAAAAGCGGATCTTAAAGTATCACAGGGCAATAATCCTGAGAAGAAGAGTAATAACAATAAAAACCAAGATACCGGATGATGTCTTAAATGTTGTTATGAAGGCCCGTTTCTCATCTCACGAAATGACAGCGGAAGAACTCGATATCGTAAAGAAGTATTATGAATCCCTGTTATCAGCCTCAGGCTGAACCTCTGCCATCGCTTTTTTGCTGATATCATTTTCCGGAACGTTTGTGGAATTTCTGTCATAACCCTCTTCAACACTGTGGTTACGAAGTGACGCTGTAAGGACATCTTCCCTTCCGCCCCTGATGAAGATGGAGAGCACATAGAGGATGATCGGGATGATTATCGTAAGCGCGATAGAGACCGCGAGGATCTTCATTGTGGCGGGGTTGTCCATTATCGCCGCGATCACAGTGAAGACATACATCCCAACGAGAACGAATATACCAATGAGAGCTACGACTCTTCTTACTTTTTCCTTCATTTTGTGAAATCCTTTGCTTTTTATACTGCTATATGGTAATATGCAAAACCGTGTGCAATGTCTCAAACAAAGAGTCATTATGGCCTAAAAGGCTTCATGTGTCAAAAGAAATAGAAGAGTGAGGTACGAAATATGTCATTACTTTCTGAATGGACCGCAAAAGCCTATAACGAGAATGCGACTCAAGAGGAGCTTAACAACCTCTGGAACGGTGAATATTTCCCGAAGGAAAAGGAGATTTATGAAGCGATCCTAAAGACGCCAAATAAGGTGGTAAAAGGAACCGTAAAGGAGCTTGCTGACAAGTTTGATACCTCGGTCTTCATAATGACGGGGGTTCTTGACGGGATCAACGAAAGCCTTAAGGAAAAAAATCCCATTGAGACCATGGATGAGAACACGGAGGTTTCTCTGTGCTTCGATACGAAGAAGCTTTACAAGAATATGGTAAAGGCCGGCGCAGATTGGCTCTATAACCTTCCCGAGTGGGATGCAATCTTTGATGAGGAAACGAGGAAAGCGCTTTATCTCGAGGAAAAGAAATCTCATACTTTAAGGAGAGAAGGAAAGAAGATAGGACGAAATGATCCCTGTCCCTGCGGCTCCGGTAAGAAATACAAGAACTGCTGTATGAAGAAGGATCAGGAAGCTGAGAGGCAGGCTATCGCGTCGCTTAATGAATAAACTTAAGTCAGTAAAGTGACTCCATATCGGAAAAGAAGCCTGGATAGGATATATTTACGCAATCCGTATCATCAAGACTGTTCATCTCATCAAGAGGGAGTGAAGCTGTATAAAAGGCCATCGCTATGCGGTGGTCTTTTTTTGTGCTTATACGGGAAGAGTGGAGAGGCTTTCCGCCGTTTATTACCATGCCGTCAGGTGTCGCTTCCACATCAGCGCCCATTGCTTTTAAGTTTTCGGAAATTGACAGTATCCTGTCTGATTCCTTTACACGAAGCTCTGCGGCATCCTTTATCACGGTCTTTCCTAAAGCATATGCCGCCATGACAGCTATCACAGGAAGTTCGTCGATCAATGTGGGGATGATATCGCCGGAGATCGTAGTTGAGTGAAGTTCTGATGACTTTATCAAAAGATCAGCCGTCTTTTCTCCCGACAGAAGTCTTTCGTTTTGGATAGAAAGAGAAGCGCCCATGGCCTCAAGTACTTTGAGTATTCCAGCTCTCGTTTCGTTGATATTAACATTTTTGATAAGGATCTCGCTGTTTTTTGTGA
>OMRF01000042.1 GCA_900313435.1 uncultured Lachnospiraceae bacterium
ACATAGCCGTCAGACTTGTATTCGTACATCGAAAGAAAGAATCTTATATTGAAAAATAATTCCCGAAGCTCATCCTCATCTTCCGGAAATACGTTTTCATCGAGATTTTTTTCAAGGGCAGAAAGAAGGTTCATCAGGGCAAAGATGAGCTTTTCATTATCGTTTGTTTCCTGAAGATCGGGATAAAAGACCCTGACAGTCTTTTCTTCCCATTCCTTCATTATGTTGTTTACCCTTGTGAGAGTCCTTTTGAGCCCGAAGCTTTCTTTCTTTACAATGCGCTTTGCTAAGAGGATATCGTTTCTTGAAAGGGCCGCCGAATACATGTCCCTTCCTCTCTCTACAAGATTGTGGGCTTCATCCATGAGGAAGATATGATCACCCTTCTTGCCTTCGCCGAAGAACCGCTTCAGGGCCACCACCGGGTCAAATACATAATTGTAATCACATATCACTATGTCGCTCCAGTCGGAGAGCTCAAACGAAAGATAATAAGGACATACACGGTGGCGCGTGGCATAGTCCTTTATCACTGAGCTTTGGAAGGCATCCTCATTTGTCAGTATGTCATAAAGCGCATCAAGTATCCTGTCAAAGTGCCCGTTCGCGAAAGGACAGTCTTCGGGAGTACATATACATTCGCCGTTAAGACATGCCTTCTCCCGGGCGCTTATGGTGAGAGACTTTTCAAATAGTCCCTTTTCCCTGAGCAGTGAGAGCGCATCCTCACAGACTGCCCGGGTAGCGTTCTTTGCCGTAAGATAGAAAATGGTATCGGAAAGCCCCTCACCCTGGCTCTTCATCGAAGGATAAAGAGTTGAAAGGGTCTTCCCCGTCCCCGTGGGCGCCTGAAGAAAGAGTGTCTTTCCTTCCCTGATGGAATAGTATATCTCCGAGATAAGCTTCCTCTGGCCTTCTCTGTACTCAAAGGGAAAGGTCATTTCGTGAAGCGATCTGTCTCTTTTCTTTTTCCAGGATATCCTGAAAGAAGCAAAACGCCTGAAGCTCTCCATAAGATCCGAAAACCACTCCGAAAGTTCCGTAAAGGAATAGCGGTTTTCCATTATCTTTGTCTCTTCCGTATCGATGTTCACATAGGTAAGTCTCACCGTAATATTTGAAAGAGAATTGGTCTTTGCGAAAATAAAGGCATAGCACTTTGCCTGGGCAAGGTGGACAGGGATCGGATCTTCAAGCTTTTCAAGATCAAGATGAACGCCTTTAATCTCATCGATTATGACATCGCACTCTTTCTCCGATGGCTCATCCGATGGAAGCTCACCGTCATAGATTATTCCATCGGCCCTTCCGCTTAAGATAAGGTCAAATTCCCCGTAGTCAAAACAGAAGGAAAGCGGGACCTCCGCATGATACGAAGTTCCCGCCTTCTTTTGGATCTTTTTATGGATACGGCTTCCCTCCTGCATAGAGGTGACAGGATCTATGAAGCCATGTTTCTTATCAATGCTTCCGGAAACAAGCAAAAATTCAACAAGGGAACGGACGCTGACGCTTATCGCGTCACGATCACCCGTTCCCTCGCATGACTTTTCCTTTTGTTCCTTCTCAGGCCGCAAATTTCTCCAGCCTGTGCTTTAAGGTTATGTCTTCACTCGCGCATACGAGCGACATCTGCCTCTTTGTGGCCGCCGCCATAACCCCAAGAAAGGACTTCGCGTCGATGATTATCGAGCCGTCCTCCATATCGATATCATAATCATACTGGGAACATATTGAAACAAATTCCCTGACATCCTCGGGGGTCAGCAATTTCAACTTGATCTTCATGATGAACACCTCCTTAAGTCCGTCTGATTAAACCACGAACACGTTTTCGCGTCAAGGCGTTTATCACAAGATATTGTATAAAAAAAGGGGGTAGACACAAGAAATATTTGTAAAAAAAGAACAGGGGCAGAAGGACTTGAACCCTCGACATCCGGTTTTGGAGACCGACGTTCTACCAACTGAACTATACCCCTGTACTGCATATATCGCCGAAAGCGACTTTGATAATATATATCATCTCAATGTCCCGGTCAAGTTATAGTTTCATTACTTATGAAAAAATACTATAATTGTCTGGTATGTTGAAATATGTAAAAACATTTCTGATGGTGATCCTTATTTCCACGGTGTTCTGCACCCTGGTGTATTTTGTTGTACTCTTTTCAGGGAAACACCTCCGGGACGGCTTCAACAAGAAAGAGATCATTCCGATGGAGAACGGATGGATATTGTCCGATGAGGGCTACACGGCTGAACATATCGTGGGTCTTCCCATTTCAGGAGGTGACATAGAACTCCATGAAGTGGGAACCACATATCATCTGACCCGCGTCCTTCCAAAGAATATTACCAACAGCTACGCGCTTTCCATCCCGGTACAGTCTGCCAGGATGACCATCTACATAGATTCCATTGAGCGCCTGGATTTTACCGGCACCGGCGGTCTCCCCAAAAACAACCTTCCTTCATCCGGCTTTCACATGATCCCCCTGTCAGCAGAGGATTCGGGAAAGCCCATTGAGATCACGGTAAGCTCCAAAACCGGGACTGTTCCCGGCTTTGGTCTTCCACTCGCAGGCGAAAAAAGTGACATACTTATAAGCCTTTTCTTTGAGGCGCTTCCTGACATCATGGCAGGGCTTATGCTCATTATCTTCGGGATATACATCTATGTTTCCAGGATCTTTTCGAAAGGTGCAAGGGACTACAGTCTCGTAAATACGGGGATCGGTGTATTCTCCCTGCTCCTTGGCGTATGGGAATTACTTAATGGCGGGATCATACAGCTTCTGACCGGAAATATGGCCGGAATGGATGCTCTGTCAAATTACTGTCTCATTTTGCTTCCGATCCCTCTGGTATGGCATTTCTTCTATATCACGAACAAGAAATACAAAACCCCCGCGGGTATATTGTTCTTAGCCACCCTTGTAGAATCCGCCGTCCTCATATTTCTTGTCTATGTCTTCGAATTCAATTTTGATCTCTTTAACCCTTTGATCAACATGATGCTGATCATTTCCGTTTTCTATTCGATCGCAGTGGTCGCAATGACGCTCCTGCGCTCACCTCAGTCGCTCAAGGGCTTTACTCTCATTATCGTAGGCGACATATGCATCGGCCTGGGAGGTTTTATGCAGCTTATCACCGATATGTTCGGCATCAGAACAAAAGGCGTATTTTTCCTGGTGGGCGTAGTCTTCTACCTCATGTTCATCTCACTCTGGAGGAACAGAAGGAGCACCGGGGACCAGAAAGAAAAAGAAACAGCCATCAAGAAAGCCGTTACCAAGAGTTCCTTCCTTGCAAACACCTCTCATGAAATAAGAACTCCCGTAAACCTCATCATGAGTCTGAACACCATGATGAAAAGAGACAACAATGAAGAAGCGCTCGTCCCCTATATCAAGGATATGGACAGCGCATCAAGAGAGCTGAAGGAGCTTGTAAACAAGATACTTGTCTCTGCCCGGATAGATTCGGGCAGGGAAAAGCTGATAGAAAATGATTACTCCGTAAAGGATCTCACAGAGTACCTGAAGCAGGCCATGGTCTCAATGAAAAAAGAGGGTGTTGACCCTGTACTTAACTTGAGTCCTTCACTTCCCCAGAATCTAAAAGGTGACGGTAAGAAGGTTCTCGCCATCTCGATCAGCATGATAGAGAACGCCTTTAAATACACCGAGAGAGGCGCCGTAGTCGTAAGCGTCTACCATGAAGCTACGGAAAACCAAAAGGAAATAAGGCTCATCATAAACGTACAGGATACCGGCAGGGGACTCTCTAAGGAAAAAGAGGCTGAACTCTTCCAGCAGTTTTCGACGAATTATTCCGAAGCTCAGGGTGCCGGGCTGGGTCTCTATATCGCGGCCCGCTACGCCGGCATGATGGGCGGCGACATCTCCTGCAGGAGGATGGGGGACTGCGGTACAACCTTTACGGCCACTCTCATACAGAAGCTCTCGGACAAAAAGGCTGAACCTGAACCGATAAAGGTCTCAGAGGAGAAGAAGCCTGTCTTGATCGAAAACAAGAACATCCTCGTAGTAGACGACGTAGCCATAAACGTGACCTTCGCTCAAATGGTTGTAAAGGAATCCAAAAACAACGCCGTGACCGCGCTTTCCGGAAAAGATGCGATCAAGGCTTCAAGAGAGCAACTCTTCGACCTTATCCTCATGGATGCGCAGATGCCCGAAATGGATGGCTTTGAGACTCTAAGAAGGATAAGAGAGGACTCTGAGGGGCTTAATAAAAATACGGTCGCCTATCTCCTCTCTGCGGACGATAGTCCTGATATTGAAGAGAAAGCTCATTCGGTGGGATTTTCGGGCTGTGCTCCAAAGCCACTTACAAAGAATACCCTCCTCAAAATACTTTCTGACAGTGAAAGGGGGGCCTCCTGATATGGGATCAAAAAGATTCAGTTCCGTAAAGATACTCCGACTCCTTGCATTAACGATGGTAGTTATTGTCCTTTTGCTGGTCTTTATCTCCTTTTTCTTCCATCAGAACAGGCCTGCAATTGACGCCGGAGATTATCAGAGGATCTCCGGAAAGGTCACTTACAAAAATCCTGACAACGAGACCTCTACCATTTCCCTGCCCGGCCATATCAATCTTCTTCCCTATGAGGAAGCTATGTATTATTTCAGGATTCCCGAAGGCAGTGCCTCGCGGGATTACCTCTTCGTCTATGTGGATAATTTAGACACAACGATATACGCCGGAAACCAGTGTATCGGTAATTATCAGGGCGCGGGGAATTATAAGCTCGGGGGAGCTATCCCGTCCGAATGGTACGTCATGCAGTTCTCAAAGAGCTATGAATATTCGAACATCTATGTGAGGATAAAGGCAGGTTCCGGCGGATATAACGGCTTGCTCCGGAACATTTATGTCGGTGACAAGTCCGCGATAATCCTTGAACTGATCCGTCAAGAAATTTTTACTATCATCGTTTACATCATACTCTTTGTATTCGGGATGATAATCTGTATCCGCTTCTTTACTTCCTTCTTCAGAAAGGTCAAAAATTCGGGAAGATACTTTGCTCTCTCAATGGGGCTTATATTCCTTTCCTACAAATATTTCCTTGGCTCCGATATAAGGCAGTTCTTTTTTGGCAATCTTACCGCGGCGGATACCATCCGCAACATGAGTCTTGTCTGCTCTCTTATCGGCTTTTTCATCTATCTCGTACTTATGGGGAAAAGGCTCAAGAAAAAGAATGTGTATGTTCCTCTCCTCTGTTTTGTCGCTTCCTGTATCCTCGAAGGTCTTCTTTTTAATGGCTTAGGCTTTATTCCACGACATCTCATCATGATGATAGGAACTTTCATCCTTGTAACCGGGCTCTCCCTTGATATCAGGGACGCTCTGAATGAAAAACGCGAGAGCGAGACCCGGGCACTTGAATACAACAAAGAAAGGACTCAGTTCCTCGGACGTATCTCACACGCCATAAGGACCCCTGTAAATGCCATACAGGGAATGAATTCCGTGATCATGAGGGAGACAAATAATCCTGCGATGAAGCAGCATTCCAGGAATGTAAAGAGTTCAATAGACTCCCTGCTCTCGATCATCGATGATATTCTTGATGTTTCAAGGATAGAGTCCGGAAAGATAGAGATATTGAATTCCCCCTATGATTTTATGTCCCTTGTGAATGACCTCAACAATATCACAAGCCTCTCGGCCGGTGAAAAGGGGCTTTCCTTCTCGATCAATAATGACCCCGATATACCTGCCCGTCTCATCGGTGACGAGATCAGGGTCCGCCAGGTCATATTAAACCTTATTTCAAATGCCATTAAGTATACGAAGGAGGGTTCTGTTTCCCTCAACTTTGCCTTTGAAAAGACAGGAGAAAATACGATCGATCTCACGATCACCGTATCAGACACCGGAGAAGGGATACGCCCTGAAGATATTGACCATCTCTTTGATTCCTTTGAACGGCTGAATGAAAAAGCCAACAGAAATATCGAAGGAACCGGTCTCGGACTTGCAATAACCAGGAATCTCGTTGTGCTTATGAACGGAAATATTGCCGCGGAAAGCACCTTCGGCGAAGGCACGAGTTTCATTGTCACTATCCCCCAGGGTGTAGATGACGAAAAGACCATCGGAAGCTTCCGTGAAAGAGAGGAGGCTGCAAAGTCCGACAATGATACATCTGTCTGGTTCACAGCACCTTCCGCAAAGATACTTGTGGTAGATGATGTGGAAATGAACCTTGATGTAATGTGCGCGCTCTTTGGTCCCTCACAGATGAAGGTGGAAACGGCCGGAGGCGGTGAAGAATTTCTGAAGCTCATTACCGAAAAGAAATACGATATGATCTTCCTGGATCATATGATGCCTACGCCCGACGGAGTGGATTCCTTCAAGCAGATGCAGACCATGAAGGACAACAAGAACCCTGATACCCCTGTCGTAATGCTCACGGCAAACGCCGTTATAGGCGCCAGGGAGAGTTATCTTGAAATGGGCTTTACGGATTATCTTTCAAAGCCCGTTTCCGAAAAAGAACTTATCAGCATGTGCCGTAAGCACCTTGATCCTTCTCTCCTTTCCGAAGCGACGGTGAATGAAGAATCCGTAACAACGCCTTCCGATCCAAAAGAGGATGAAAGATCAAAAGAGATACTTGATACCCTCTCCTCATTCCTGAACGTAGAGAGCGGTCTCTCCTACAGCATGGGAAAGACGGATTTCTACCTGAACTCTCTTAAGTCCTTTTCAAAGAACGGGCAGATAGACCTCATGAAGGATGCTTATGAAAAGAAGGATATGCCCGAGTATAAGATCCACGTCCATGCCTTAAAGGGCGTAGCGAGGCTGATCGGAGCCGACGACCTTTCCGCAAAAGCAAAGGCTCTTGAGGATGCTTCCGGAAACAATGATCTTTCATTTGTGGAAGCACACCACGACGGTATTATCTCGGACTTCAATGAACTTTCGGAAGCGATCATGACGGTACTTGAATCTTCGGAAGAAAACAGTTCAGGGAATGTCTTTTCAAAGAACGACTTTTCGGAGGCACTCACTCTCCTTTCAAACTGTGCGAAGGAAATCGATATAGACGGCATGGACGAAGCCGCAAAACTCTTAAAAGCTTTCAACGTGCCGGATGAACTGAAGGAGAAGTTTGAAGCGCTCCTCCACGAGGAGACAGAGATCCATTTCGATGAGGTTATCAAGCTTTCAGACGAGCTCATTTCCATGGTGAAGTAATATGTCAAAGAAAAGATTAATGATAATAATATCACTGTTGCTTGCGGCAATGATCGCCGTGGTGATCATCCTGGGTGCCGTCTATACCTTTCAGAAGGTACAAAAGGGAGCGCCCGGAAGCCTTCGGATAGGTGTCATCTACTCAAGGTCCCCGGGCTTTCAGAATACCTATGCCCTCTCTCACAAGCGCGGGATAGAAGCTATGCAAAAAAAACTCGGGATAAAAGACTCCCAGATCATCCAAAGAGAGGATGTCTGGACTGATGATGAAAAAACCATTGCCATCGCGATGGAAGAGCTTCTCAATGAGAACTGTTCTCTTATCATAGCTACAGACAGTGACTACAATGACGTCTGTGAGCGCTATGCCAATGATCATCCGGATACTGTCTTTGCTATTCCTCTGGGGGCAAAGACAAACGGAAAAAATCTCGTTTCCTGCAACGTCCGGGCTTATGAAGCAAGCTACCTTTCGGGTGTGGTCGCCGGAAAAAATTCTGCTTCAGGTCATATCGGCTATGTCTCATGCTATGGAAATGAGGATCCTGTTTCCTCAACCCTCATCTCGTCCTTTGCCATGGGAGTTGCCTCTGTTAATCCGGATACCACCGTAGATCTTTATATCACAGGCTCCTGGTTCGACTCCCTTACCGAATCCATCGCAGCCGAATATCTCATAGGCAAAAATTGCGACATCATTGCCCAGAACTGCAATACACTTTCTCCCCAGAGCGCCGCCGCTCACGCCGGGGTAGGAGGCATAGGCTTTGACGTGGATATGTCGGAGATAGCGCCTGATTCCGTCATCACCTCTGTTGTCTGGAACTGGGATGTCTACTATAGCTGGCTTGTAGAAAAGATCCTTGACGGTACATTCTCGGGTGAAAACTATGTGGGCGGACTCGAGGATGGTCTTATCTCCGTTACAGAGCCCTCGCAAAAGGCCTCTTTAGGCACTGCGGAAGCCCTTGCAGATGCAAGAAATAAAATAATTGATAAAAGCCTTCAGATCTTCTCACAGGAAGAATTTGAAAACGGACTTTCGGACTACTTTGAAAATGTAAAAGAGGCAGGGATCAGCTCTTCCTCCTCTTCCATGGAGGGCAACTCGGAAAACGCAATAGAGATCGCAATTCAGCCATCCTCGGCCTTCATGCCGCTTTATGTCGCCCGTGCAAACGGATGGATAGAGGAAGCACTTAAGAAATACGGAATAACAGTGACCTGGTCTGACTTTGAATCGGGTCCCCCCATGAACGCTTTCTTTGCTTCGGGAAGCGGTCACATCGGCGTTGCCGGAGATGTTCCCGTAATATCAGCCCTCGCCAACGGACAGGACAACATCTTCATAGGCTGTATCGAAGCAGGCGCCTCCTACTGCCTTATAGTCCCTGCTGAAAGCCGCATCAATTCCATAGCGGATCTCAGGGGAAAGACCGTCGGAACGGTCGTTGGCTCGACCTCGCATAATGTCCTGAAAAAATTCCTGGAATCTGAAGGGCTTTCACTTTCTGACATCAAGTTCTATGAGATGGCAGGCGGTGGCGACACTGCTCTAGTGTTGTCAGATGGAACCTGCGATGCCGTATCGATATGGGAGCCTACCGCGACCTCCCTTCAGGCCGCCGGCAAAGCCCGGATAATAGCCGACGGAAGCGATATAGGCTTCCCCGGTGTCAACGTGATCTTTGCAAGACGCTCCTACCTTGAAGAAAATCCTGAAATAGTCAAAGAAGTACTCACCCAATTCGTAAGGGGTGCACAGATGCTGAATGAATACCCCGACGCGACAGCAAGAAAGATCGCCGGCTACTTCAACCTGGAGCCGCCGGTACTTGCCTCCCTCATCGACAAATACGATTACAAGATGGTATTTGAGGAGAGCGACATCAATTCCCTTCAGGATACTGTTTCTTTCCAGCTTGAAATGGGAAATATCAAGAACGGGATATATGTAAAGAATTATATCGGGGATTCTATTTCAAGAGAAATTATGAATGAGCTTCAGAACAGCTTTACCACATCCGAAACAAAGGAGACACCATAAGGCTTGATCCCCGTCAAACTTTCCTTTGAAAGCTTTGAAAGAGCAGCCTTTGGAAGAATACATTTATCAAAGCCCAGCTTCCTTGCCTCTGCTATCCTCTGGTCGGCCTGGGATACAGCTCTCACCTCACCCGAAAGCCCCACCTCTCCAAAGCAGAAAAGATGGTCATCTATAGGCTTATCCTTGTAGCTTGAGACTATGGCCATTACGATCCCGAGATCCACGGCGGGCTCGTTCATCCTCATACCGCCGGTAATATTCACATAAGCGTCATATTCAGAAAGCTTAAGACCTATCCTCTTCTCAAGAACAGCCATCAGAAGGTTCACCCTGTTGATGTCGATACCTACGGCGGTGCGTCGCGGCATCCCAAAATTCGACCGCGTAACAAGAGCCTGGATCTCTATCAGTATGGGTCTCGTACCTTCCATTGAAACAGCGACGACAGAACCGCTGGCGCCCTCGGGTCGCCCTGAGAGCATGTAGCCTGAAGGATCAGGCACCTCGGAAAGACCGCTCCCCGTCATTTCAAAAACACCTATCTCGTTCGTTGAGCCAAAACGGTTCTTGACTCCCCGAAGTATCCTGTAGGAAGCATACCTATCTCCCTCAAGATAGAGCACGGTATCCACCATATGCTCTAAGACTCTCGGGCCTGCCACATTGCCCTCCTTTGTCACATGGCCTATGACAAATATGGTGATCCCCTTTGACTTTGCAAGCCGCATGAGGATTGAGGTAGATTCCCTCACCTGTGATACGCTGCCGGGAGCAGCCTCCACATCCGGGGAAAACATGGTCTGGATCGAGTCTATGATGACAAGCTGCGGGCCGGTCTTTTCGATAGCCTCTTCTATGACAAAAAGATCCGTTTCCGCCATCAGAAGAAGAGAATCGGAAAAATCTCCGACTCTCTTTGCTCTCATCTTGATCTGGGAAAGGGACTCCTCGCCTGAAACATAAAGAAGACGCTGTCCGTCATTTGAAAGATTTCTCGCTACCTCAAGGAGAATCGTGGATTTCCCTATACCGGGATCTCCTCCGAGAAGGACCAGCGAGCCCTTTACTATCCCGCCTCCAAGAACTCTGTCAAATTCCTTTATATGACTCTCTATCCTCTCGTCCCGGTCTGAAATAACCTTTGAAAGCGGAACAGGAGCGCTTTCTTCGCTAAGCTTTTCTATCCTTTTTGTTCCCTTTTGGGACTCACGTACCTTCTCCTCGGAGCAGGTATTGAATTCCCCGCAGGAAGGACACCTTCCGAACCACTTCCCCGACTCATTTCCGCAGGATGTACAGAAGAATACGGTCTTTTCCTTTGACTGAGACTTAGCCATCGAATTTATGCTTTCTTCGCAAGCACAGAAACCTTTTTTCCGTCTCCAAGCTCAACCGACACGGTAAGTTTTCCACCGAGGTTCGTCTTCATGGTACCAAAGTCTTTGTCTGAAACTGTGATCTTGTACTCTGTTTCGGGAAGAAGCCCGAGGGTGATCTCTGCAGAGTCATCTCCCTCCACAGAAAAGCTTACGGTTTCTCCCGTCATCTCAAAGTCCGATACTGTGGTTCCGGGAACTGACTCATAGACGAACTGCTCGTTCCTCTCAAGCTTTGTGATCTCATTGTAGGTCTTGACGGAGAAGCTTCCTCCCTCAAAGGAAAAATCCTTCTCCTTCGTCTTTTCCGCAAGTCTGTGATCTCCGAAAAACAGCCTGTTTTCTTCCTGCCTTATGACAGCACTCATTTCTTCTTCCCTCCGCGGGTCTTTCGCCCATTCTTTGTTTTTGGTGTCTCAAAAACTATCTTATCATCTGCTACATTACAGGTAATATTACTATTTCCCTTTATCTCACCCTTCAGTATCGCGTCTGAAAGCTGATCCTCAAGGTCCGTCTGTATCCTTCTCCGAAGCGGTCTTGCTCCGAACTTCGGATCGTATGCCTTTTCAACAATATACCTTTGAACCGACGGCTTGATATGAATATCTATGCTCATCTCCTCCATGAGCCTCTTTGAAAGCCCTGTAAGAAGGAGTCCCGAGATCTTCACAAGGTCATTTTTGTTCAGTGCCCTGAATACTATGGTCTCGTCTATCCTGTTCAAAAATTCCGGTTTGAACTCATGCTTGATCTCCTCCATTACCCGACCCTTCATATACTCATAATCACTCTTTTCCGTATCCTCTGCCGAGAAACCGAGGTGCTTCGGCTCCATTATCTCTTTTGCTCCGGCATTTGATGTCATGATTATGATCGTATTCTTGAAGTCCACCTTACGCCCCTGGGAATCGGTTATATGACCGTCATCAAGGACCTGAAGGAGCACATTGAAGACATCCGGATGAGCCTTTTCTATCTCGTCAAAAAGTATGACGGAATAAGGGTTTCTCCTCACCTTCTCGGCCAACTGTCCTCCCTCGTCATAACCCACATAGCCCGGGGGTGAGCCTATCATCTTCGCGACAGACTGCTTTTCCATATACTCGGTCATATCGACCCTTATCATCTTGTTCTCGTCACCAAAGACTGCCTCAGCCAGGGCCTTTGAAACCTCCGTCTTTCCGACACCTGTGGGGCCCAGGAAAAGGAAGGATCCTATGGGTCTCTTCGGCTCCTTCAGACCGACACGCCCCCGCCTTACCGCCCTCGCGACAGCGGATACAGCCTCTTCCTGACCTATGATCCTCTTGTGAAGTGTCTTCTCAAGGGATGAAAGCCTGTGGGACTCCGACTCATTGAGCCTTGTAACGGGTATCTTTGTCCAACGGGATACTACCTCGGCTATATCCTCCTCGGTCAGGATCATCTTCTTTCTCTTCTTTGACCTCTCAAAGGAACCCTTCAGCTTCTTTACATCCTCTAAAAGCCTGTTCCTTCTTATCCTGATCTCTGAAGCTTCATCAAAACGCTCCTCCATCAGTGCTTTTTCAAAGGACACAAGGAGGTCTTCGGCATTCTTCTCGTATTCATATATCTTTTCGGGTGTCTTCGCACTTGAAAGGACAAGCCTTGCCGAAGCTTCATCCATAAGGTCAATGGCCTTGTCGGGAAGAAACCGGTCTGAAATATATCTTGCGGAAAGCTCGGCACAGGAAGAAAGCGCTTCATCAGATATGGTTATTCCGTGATGCTTCTCGTACTGTCCCCTGATCCCGGACAATATCTCCTTTGTCTCGGAAACGGTAGGCTCCTCAACCATTACCTGCTGAAATCTTCTTTCCAGCGCGGCATCCTTTTCGATATATTTATGATATTCAGTGACCGTAGTAGCACCGATTATCTGGATATCCCCACGCGCCATTGCCGGCTTTAAGATGTTCGCGGCGTCCATGGCTCCCTCGGCACCGCCGGCGCCTATCATGGTATGGACCTCATCGATGAAAAGTATGATGCTCTTGTCCTCGATGGCCTCGTTTATGACATTCTTGATCCTCTCTTCAAATTCGCCCCTGTATTTCGTACCGGCGACCATTCCGGAGAGATCGAGAGCCATTATCCTCTTTCCGGCTACTGTATCAGGAACCATCCCTGTCTCTATGTACTCGGCAAGTCCCTCTACAATGGCAGTCTTTCCGACTCCGGGCTCTCCTATGAGGCAGGGGTTGTTCTTTCCACGCCTTGAAAGGATCTCTATGACACGCTGTATCTCATCCTTCCTTCCTATGATGGGATCTAACTTTCCTTCATGGGCAAGGGCAGAGATATTTCTTGAATACTGTTCAAGAACCGAAGCTCGATCCGGACGCCCCCTCATGCGGCTCCTCTTCATTACCTCTTCCTGATAGGCCGCACCGCTTTCTCCCATTGAGGCGACTATTTCCTGATATATCTTCTGAAGGCTCACCTCAAGAGAAGCCAAAAGCCTTGTGGCAGCACAGTCCGGAGTCTTGAGTAAGGCAAGAGCGATATGCTCCGTTCCTATCTCATCAAGCCTCGAAAGAACGGCCTCCTCCTCAGCGTCAGAAAGAACCCTCTCGGCCTTTGGAGTAAAGCCTCCCCTTTCCATGACGGAAACGCTCCCGTCAGGAGCGATAAGCTCCTCGATGAGCTTGATCACATTTTCTTCATTGATCCCCTCATGGAGAAAGACCTTCGCGGCAAGCGAATCCTCTGTATGCAAAAGTCCCAGAAGAAGATGCTCCGTCCCGATATAATTGTGCTTCAAGCGCTTTGACACGCGTTTAGCGTGATCGATGGCTTTTTTTGCAGCAGGAGTATAATTCATGATCCGTTTCCTTAAATATCATTAAGATCCATTACGCCTACATTGCTGCCGCCGGAAGGAGAAGGATTGCTTTCGCTTCCCTCACTCTTTGGTTTGTTCACCGGGTTCTTGGCAGCGGGAGGGGTTGCGGGAGTTTCTTTTGTTTCCTGTCCGGAAGCGATGATGGCATCGCTGCTCAGTATCTTCCTAAGACCGTTGTCGCTGACATCAGGCATCACCCTTGTCTTTTCGGGAGCCTTCTTCGGGGTTTCCTCTTCATCCACATCCCCGTCATCATCTTCTTCATCCTCGTCTTCATCATCGCCGTAAGGAAGGTCATCATCCTCCTCTTCCTCATCATCGGCATATTCCTTCTTCACGATGGATCTTTCGAAGTCCTCTTCATCCTCATCATCATACTCGTCATCGTCATCATCGCGCCTTCTTCTCGGTATCATCGATATGATGACAAGTATGATAAAGATGACTATAAAGATGATGATAATGAGAAGAACCTTCTGGAAGGAAAAGCCGGAGGACTTCTCAGTAGTTGAAGCCGGAGTCTGGGAGGACGCGCCTTCCGACGAAGTTCCGGAGGAAGGTCCTACGCCTTCCCCTGTGCCTTTCGCCTTGCTATTGTAATCCTTCAAAAGAGCGGTATCGGCTCTCTGGAGATTTGCTACAGCAGTATCGTAGCTATACCAGGTCGTCTGACCGTCAAAGGTCTTTCCGTAAATGTAATGAAAGGCTCCGGGATCATCCTTCAGCACATAAGTATCCTGTATGGCGAGCACTCCGCCGCTATTGTACGCAAGCTCGGCTTTTGAAAAGAGTGAAGTTGAAAGCTTCTCTCCCTCAGGTATAGCTGCTTCCGAAAGAGGGATCACATATGAATTAAGATAAGGTATCAGTGGTGAGAAGGTACCGGTCGCTTCATCATAGCAGAAGAAATGACCTTCGTTTTCCATAGTATCGCCGTTCATGAGCTTTAGGAACACGAGGGTTATCTGACCATTTGAGAGTTCCTCATAGGAACCCTTTGCTATTGAAAGCTGGGTCTTTGAAAAGCCCGCGGGGATCGACGCGTCAGAATACCTTTCAGAGACAGCGTATATCCTCCCGTTTGAAGAAACCTGTCCCTTAGGAAGGTCAGCGGCAGCCGGTGCAGGGCTTGCTGAGGAAGCGGGAGCTGCTGATGAAGCGGGAGTCTGAGAAGTGGCTGACGAAGCCGGAGTCTCGGGCGTAGCTGATGAAGCCGGAGCGGAAGTCCCCTGCCCTCCTGCATCTGTGATCGTTACGGATGCAGAGCTTCCGGTCACCGTAGCGTCAGCTGATGCCACGATCAGATCGGCCTTTCCTGCCGCGGTCGCCGTAAAACGGATGGTGTTCCTTGCGGCCTTGAAGGTCACGCTGTTTCCGTCAGCCGTTCCTGAACCGGGATCATCAAGTTTGAGTCGCGAGGCGGAAAATTTCAGGGTGATCGATGCCTCCGCCGTACAGGTAACCGTCACGGAGAGACTCTCTCCCACCTTGAGTTCCTTTTTGGAGACTCCTATGGTAGTGACCGCTCCTGCCGGAGTCGCCCCTGCAGTGATCGGGAGTGCCGTATATACCGCAAAGAGCAACAGGGCGATTGAAAGCACGAGCGCTTTTTTGACCATTTTTTTCATTCTATCCATCTTTACCACCTCTCAATAAAATCAAAGATGAAATCTGCGGCGCATTTCTGACCTGGCTGTTTTTCCGCCTATTATCAAGGTTCCCAGGAATAATACTATGGAGAAGATAAAAGCTATGATACCCGGTATCTGGACCGTCACAACCCCGGCGAGAACAAGTATGATCGGTATGAGCGAAAGCAATATCATAATTATCTCAAATACCATGTAGCTCTGAAAGTCAGCATTGTTAACTATCATCAACGCTATTATCACTATGTCAAGAAGAACGATCGCCCCGGGGAAAACAAAGGCCAGCGACCACTTCATGAAGCCAAGGACGATATCTATCAGGATAGTGTATAAAAGTCCAAGGAGCGCTACGGGTACCACCTTTCCGATGACACCTATATTCGGGCTGGTCACTATGCAAACGACCACAAGCAGATAGAAGAGTCCGAGGGTCGTGATTATGCCGAAGTTTAATTCATCGCCATACAAAAGGTCAAGATACATCGCTATCCCGCTCCCGACGATGGCGATAAAGAGCAGTATCCTTTTCAGCAGGGAAAATCTGCGCATTTCAGCGTTGATATCCGGAAAGAGATTCACTCTTTCGGAAAGTCTTTTCCTGTCCTCTTCATCAGGCGCTTCAAGCCCGCCCCGACAGAGCGGACAGTATTCAGCATCCTCAAGTATATAAACGCCGCAGTGAACACACTTACTCATAGTACACTCCGTTCGTCTCAATGGTAACATTGATACCGTCACTCGCCATCTGCCTGAATATCTCCCTCTGAACCGAAGTGTCCTTATAGGCTGATACAACGGTATAGACCATCGTATCCTTGAAGGAGGTGATGGTCCCCTTCATCCTCTGTCCCGCCGAGAAGGGCAGGAAGCAGTAGATGAACTTCACGTATTCATCATAAGGGCTGTCGAGCTTTAAGTTCCCGATATTCGTGATCGTTGTAGTATTTGACTTCGCAGCTTTCAGATAAAAGATCTTCATCGCGAGATTCTTGAAAAAGAGCGGGATGATCTTTGCCACGAACATCTGGGTATAGGAGACCGTAAAGGAAAAGATGGATTCAAGGTTTTCCTTTGTGATCTTTTGCTTCAGGTCATCATGGATTATCTTTGCCACCTCTTCAAAGGTATAATCCTCCTTCTCGGGCGCAAACTCCGCACTCACCATGCAAAAGAAATTCTTCGTCGTCATCGAACCAAAGAAAGGACGAAGATCGACGGGAACCGATATCTTGATCGGACGTTTTTTTGATGCCTTCCTCTTGGCAGTCTTGTATATCGCGTAAATGAAGCAGGCAACAAGATAATCGTTTAAGGTCATATCATATTTTGATTTGACCATCGCCTTCAGTTCCTTCAGGCTCACTATCCCGAGGATAACCCCGAAGCCTCTATAGGGAAGCCTCTCGCCATGAAGAAGGTAGGCCTTTTTTGTACTGTACTCTATCTTGTAATTCTTTTTGAAATATTTCAGGAAGCTGTCTTCCCTTGCGGTAAAGGTTTCCGGAGAAAGCTTGTCACCGTATTTTTCACGAAGATCGGGATGAGCGCACCTGAGATAGTGATATACGAGCTCCTTGCCGAAGATAATGATACCTGTCCCGTCTGCGAGCGCATGGAAGCATTCGATATTGATCCTGTTCGCGTAATAGGAAACGCGGAACATGTATTGATTATTCCTGTTCGCGTGGATCAGCCTGCAGGGATATTCTGCCTCCTCCTTCACCCTTGGCGCCGGAGCGTGTATCTCTTCAAGATAGAACCAGAACGCGCCGTTACGAAGCCGAAGGTTAAACCCGGGCATCCTGGGGGTCAGTATATCCACTGCCTCCTGAAGAGCCTTCGGGTCGACAGGATCGTTTAAGACAACGCACCAGCGGTAGGTGTTCGTCATCTCCTCTCCGGCTATGGCCGGAAAGATGTTGGCGGTATTGTCAAGGCGCTCCCATTTCCTGTCGCGCTTGCCGTAACGCGATGCCTTTTTCTTTTCGCTATTTTCTGTTTCTTTTGCCTTTTCTTTGGATCCCATTTCGCTTCTAATCCTCAAGGATCAAATATGGTACTTCTTGTCAAATTCGGCGTAGAGTCTCTGGAACTCAGGAGTCTGAGATTCCTTCAG
Source organism: uncultured Lachnospiraceae bacterium (assembly GCA_900313435.1). Lineage (GTDB taxonomy): Bacteria > Bacillota > Clostridia > Lachnospirales > Lachnospiraceae > RUG306. The sequence continues at coordinate 17,309 of OMRF01000042.1, forward strand.
GGTATCAAGATACTCGTGGGTATCATAAGTGTCATCCGCTATTTCTATTATAGTAACAGCTATATTTGAGCAATGATCGGAGATCCTCTCAAGATCCGTCATCAGATCCTCAAGCATAACACCGAGTTCCATCGTGCAC
>OMRF01000098.1 GCA_900313435.1 uncultured Lachnospiraceae bacterium
AAGAGGCTCGGGGAAAAGACAGCGCTGGTATGCAATGAAAAGAGCATGAGTTATCTGGAGCTTTCCGAATTGAGCGATAAGATCGCTTCCCGTCTTATAAGGTCCGGCGCAAAAAAGGAAAAGATATACCCGATCGTACTTGAACGTGGCTTTTCATATATAGCTTCAATGATCGGTGTCCTTAAAGCCGGAGCAGCTTATTCCCCGCTTTCATTGGAGTATCCCCAAGACCGTGTCGAATACATCATGAAGGACAGCGGCGCTGACTTTGTCATCGATGAAGCTTTTCTTGAGGACATAGAGAATGAAAAGGTGATCGAAGACTTTCCTTCGATAGATATGGGAGATGCGGCAATTGCCATTTACACCTCCGGTTCAACAGGGAATCCTAAGGGTATCCTCCATGATCACCTGTCATTTACAAGTGCCATCATCCGTCAGCTTGAGGTCGGAGCGACTGAGGATGATATCGAGATGAGTGTCACCCCCTTCAATTTTGCGATCTCAACCCATGATATTCATACGCCCCTTTGGGCAGGAGCTACGATACATATCCTCACACAGGCACAGCGGGGAGATGTGCTTTTTATAGACAAGTACATTGACGAACATAATATAACTGCTTCGGTAATAAGTCCCCAGCTTCTCAAGCAGCTTCCGGTAAGAGAGAGTTCTCTCAAGCTCATCAACAGCGGAGGTGAGCGTATCAGCGGCATATACAGTCCCTATGCAAAGATCAAAAATGCCTATGGCTTAAGCGAGCTTTTGAGTATCGCCATGACCTTTGAACTTGACAAAGCCTACGACAACACCCCCATCGGAAGACCGCTCGAAGGTTTCAAGGCACTGCTTCTGGATGCGGAAGGCCGTAAGGTTGCTGACGGTGAGGAGGGAGAACTTTGCATCGCGGGTACTATGGCAAGAGGCTATATCAACCTTCCCGAGCTTACTGAAAAAACCTTTACGGAAAATCCTTATTCCGAGGATGAAAATGATAAGAGGCTTTTGCACACCAATGATATCTGCAAACGTCTTCCTGACGGCACCATCGTGTATGTCAACCGTAAGGACTGGATGGTCAAGGTGAACGGACAGCGTGTGGAGGTAGGAGAAGTCGAGGTTCAGATTTCAAAGATACCGGGTGTCAAGACTGCCGTGGTAAAGGCCTTTACCGATGATAATTCCCAGACTTATCTCTGCGGTTATTACAGCGCCGACCGTGTCATAGAGGCTTCAGGGATAAGAAAAGAACTTTTAAAGAAGTTCCCGCCCTATATGATACCCCGCTTTCTGGTGCAGATAGATTCATTCCCCCTGACTCCGAACGGAAAGCTTGATCGTAAGGCCCTTAAAGAGCCGGATGTAAAAAGCTTCAGGGCAGAATATGCTCCTCCAAAGAGCGATATCGAAAAGACTCTGTGTGAAGCCTTTTCAAGGATCCTTGGTGTTGAAAAGGTCGGGATCGATGACGATTTCTTTGCCCTTGGCGGAGACTCCATAAAGGTTGCGGCTCTTCAAACGCAAGTGAAGGAACTTTCACTTTCAACAGCTGATATCTATATGGGAAAGACCGTTCGCTCCATCGCCGGGATGGCAGGGGCTAAAGAAGCGTCTTCATTAAGGACTAAAGGATCTTCATTAAACGCAAAAAGCGCCGGGGTGACAGAATATCCGCTTTCTGACATGGAGAGGGGAATGTATCTCGAGCAGAAGCTCTTCCCCGGATCCGTATCCTATAATGTAAATATCGGTATCTGTATCAGCGGAGCAAAAAAAGACCCTATCAAAGAGTCGGTTCAGGAGATCTTCAAAAGCCACGAAGCCCTTCACTCCCGGTATGGCGAAAAGGATGGAATTCCCTGCAGGATCCTTTTGGATGAGGTTCCTGATATCAGCGATGGGGAAGAGCTGAAAAGGGCTGATTTTGAGAAGATGATCGAAGACCCCGGAGAACCCTTTGATCTGACAGAGGGTATCCCTTCCCGTCTTGCACTGTATCCATTATCAGAGGGCGGCCTAGCCCTTCACATGCAGCTCCATCATATAGCCTTTGACGGCGACAGTATCGATCTTTTTGCCAAAGAACTGGTATCGCGCCTTCGAAATGAAAAGCTAAAAGAGGATGAACCGGATCTTTACGGTGTATATGTATCAAAAAGTGAGTCGGAAAAGGACAGTGACGGTTCATCGGAACCCTTGGGAATTCAGTTTTATGAGAAGATGTTTGAAGGCGGTGTTCCAGTCAATGAGATGCCCCTTAAGGGAGTCAGACCGAAGATACATCCGGTAAGCGATACTGTTCTTGAGAAAGTATTTGAAGACAAAGAGGTGGCCTTTTTGGAGAAGACCTCCAGGCGTTACGGAGTTACTCTCTATGAGCTGCTCCTTTCTGTCTCAGCGCTTACTCTGTCCCAGTACTGCGGCAGCGAAGATGTTGTCGTAGGCGTTCCGGTGGATACAAGGGATATGCAAAGCTCTCAAATGATCGGTATGTTTGTAAATACGATACCGGTCCGCATACGCCCTAAGCGTGGTATGCAGCTCTTTGATTATCTTTCCTCAGTCTCAGATCTTTTTAGACAGGTAACCCGTGCCTGCAATGTACCTTTTGAGACTCTTGTCTCCCGCTTCAGACCGACCCGGGATGACTCGAGGAATCCTCTCTTTGATATGAGCGTCAATTACCTGATCTCCCCTGAGGCATATCACGGGAAAGGAGATGACGGAGAGCTTTCAGTCGAGATATCTTCTCCGCTCCAGAGGATGAGCAGAGATATAGGGCTAGTGTTCTGGAGGAAAAAGGATTCCATCCGGCTTTTGATGCAGTATTCCTCAGAGCTGTTCGATAAGGATGTAATGAATAATTTCCTGGAACAGATCACCTTTGCCCTTCGCCTTATAAGCAGCCCGGATACTCAGGCCGTGCGGGATCTCACACTACTGCCTCCAGGGCAGGAGGATATCCTTAAGTCCTTTGGAAGAGGTGCCGGCTTTAAGATCCCCGAAAAGCTTTTGCACAAGGTGTTTGAGAACTGCGTAAATGAAGATCCAAAAAAGACTGCTCTTATTGCGTCGGATCGTACCATGAGCTTTGGGGAGCTGAACAGTGAGGCTAATTGTGTGGCAAGGTTCCTTATGGATATGGGAGTGGGGCGTGGTGATCGTATCGTGCTTTTACTCGAGCGCAAAAGCTTCTATTTCACCGCCATGTTCGGTACGCTTAAGGCGGGGGCCGCGTTTATTCCCTGTGATCCGAATTATCCGAAAGAAAGGATAAAGAGCATCATTGATGATGCCGGAGCCTTCTGTATCCTGACAACGGCGGAGCATATTTTGGATTATCCTTCCGTGAAGACCGTGGATATCCTTTCAATCCCGACAGCTCCCGATGCCAAAAATCCGGATGTTCAGATGAGTGGGGATGATCTTGCCTATATGATCTATACCTCGGGGTCTACCGGAAAACCCAAGGGGGTCATGCTCCGTCATGAGGGTATATGCAATTACCTTTATCCGCATCCTGCAAATCTTCACATGTCGATCATCAAAAACGAGGTCAATGCTGTCCTTTCCGTGACAACGGTCTCCTTCGACATGTCCTTTAAGGAAACCACGGCGGCGCTGTGTAATGGAAAGACTCTTGTCTTTGCAAACGAAGATGAGGTAAATGACCCCAGGGCACTTACCGCTCTTTTTAAGAAAACAGGGGCTGACTGCTTCAATGCAACGCCCTCCCGGATGCTTCAGCTTCTTTTGTATCCACCTTTCAGGGAAGCGATCGCCAGCTGCAAGATAGTAATGTCAGGCGGAGAAAATTATCCTATGGCCCTTCTTGACAGGCTAAGGGATATCACAAAGGCGCGTATCGTCAATACCTATGGTCCGACAGAGATCACAGTCTCCTGCAACGGGGCGGATATAACGGATGCTGACCGTATCACGGTGGGACGACCGCTTCTTAATGTAAAGGAGTTCATTGTCGACAGTGACGGGATGCTGTGTCCGAGGGGCGTTCGTGGTGAGCTTTATATCGGAGGTCCGGGAGTTGCGGTGGGCTATTGCAACCTTCCTGACCAGACTGCGGAAAGCTTCGTTGATTACAAGGGAGACCGTTATTATCGTTCCGGAGATTATGCCGTATGGGACAAGGATGGCAGAGTTTTGATCCTGGGACGTATGGATGATCAGGTGAAGCTGAGAGGCCTTCGGATAGAGCTTGGAGAGATCGAGCGGCTCATGGAGGAATATGAAGGTATCTCACAGGCTGTAGCGGCAGTAAGAAAAGTAGGCGGTCAGGAACAGCTGGTAGCCTGGTATACAAGTGGGGCTGATATCGATACGGCCTCGCTCAAGGACAGCCTGAAACGTAAGCTGACGGCCTATATGATCCCGGCGGCCTTCGTTCGCGTTGAAGAAATACCCGTAACGAGTAACGGAAAGACTGATGTAAAGGCCCTGCCGGATCCAAAGATAACAGGCAGGAGTTCAGCTTCAGCGAAGACTGATATGCAAAAAAAGATCTTTGATATTGTTGCAAGGATCATAGGAAACAATGACTTCGGTGTAGATACGGAGCTTTATGCAGCTGGGCTTACAAGCCTTTCCAGCATAGCCTTAAGCCTTGCGCTTTCCGAGGAATTTTCCGTTACGGTGCAGATCCGGGATTTCAGGGATAATGATACCGTGGAAAAGCTCGAAGGTTTCATACTGGGTTTGAATAATGAGGAAGAGGAGTTCCCGATACTTGAGGAATATCCTGTCACCAGGATACAGCAGGGGATCTTTTTTGAGACCCAGACCCATCCGGGGGAAACGATATATAACATCCCTACTCTGATCACGCTGGATAAGTCCGTAGATACCGATAAGCTGAAAAAGGCCATAGTTGCCGCAGTAGATGCTCATCCTTATTTATTGACTCGTTTCTTTGTAAACGATGATGGTGAGATAAGACAGAAACGCTCAGGCCATAAGCCCTTTACCGAGGCTGACATTAAGATCATAAAATGTCACGTAGTAGACGAGGTAAGAGGAGATCTGGCGAAGCCCTATGATCTTCAAAAGGATGTACTGTTCAGGTTCAGCCTGATCTTATCCGATGAGGGGAATTATCTCTTCCTTGATGCGCATCACATCATAGTCGACGGTACCGCAAAGGCTGTTCTTCTTCGGGATATATCCCGCTCTTACGAAGGAAAGACACTTACACCTGAGAAGTACAGCGGGTATGAGGCGGCGCTCCTGGAGGAACGGGTGCGGAACAGCTCTCATTATGAAAGCTCAAAGAAATACTATACTGATCTCTTCTCGGGCTGTGAGACGGACTGCATGCCTATCCCTGATATAGAGATAGCTGACGAGAGCGGCTCGGGAACTGTTATCAGCGAACTGGACGGTGACTGCTTCAAAGCCGCGGAAGACTTCTGTAAAGAAAACGGGATCAGCACCAATGCCTTTTATACCGCGGCATTCGGCTACACTCTTGCAAAGTACTGCGCCCGGGAGGATGCGGTCTATACTACGGTAAACAACGGACGAAACGACCCGCGTTTTGCAGAGAGTGTTTCAATGTTTGTGAGGACCTATCCGGTGCTGTGCCATATCGAAGAAAAGAGTGTACGCGATCTTTTAGACGAGGTCAGCGGCCAGCTTCGGGACAGCCTTATCTATGATGCTTATTCCTTTGAGGAGATATCAAGGGAGCTTAACATACGCGCGGAGGTGCTCTTCGTCTATCAGGGGCTTCTTTCGGAAAGCAGGAGTGACTTCTTAGGGGCGCCCTGTGAGCAGGAAGAGCTTGAACTTTCCGAAGCCAAAGCAGGCATAGAGTTTTATGTCTATCCTGTGGGAGATAAGCTCACCTGTTACTGCAATTATCGAAAGTCTTTGTATACCGGTGACTTTATCAGCGGATTCATTAATGTCTATCAGCAGGTGCTGAAGGAATTCACGGTCAGAGAGAATCTTGATGACGTAAAGCTTTTGAATGAGAAGACAGCGGAAATTCTGGATGGCTTCAACAATACAGGATGTTCTCATGAGATCACGGATATAGTGACCTGCTTCAGAAGACAGGTTGAACGGACACCGGACAGGATCGCCGTGATATTTAAAGACAAGAATTATACCTATCGTCAGGCGGATGAGATTTCCGAGAAGATAGCTGCCTTTCTTAAGAAAGCCGGTGTCGGGAATGGGGATGCGGTATCGGTTCTGATCCCTCGCTCTGAATATATGCCGATCGCCTCGTTGGGTGTCCTTAAAGCCGGGGCGGCATACCAGCCCCTTGATCCTTCTTATCCAGCTGAGCGGCTCGAGTTCATGATAAAGGATGCAAAAGCGACCTGCCTGATAGCTGACCGGTCACTCCTTGACAGGGTGCCGGGATATTCGGGAAAGCTGCTGTGTCTGGATGAGATCGAAGCTTTGCCCGATGTAGCCGATGCTGAAAAAAAAGAGCTTATCGAAAGTGGTCCCAAGCCGCAGAATGGCTTTATACTTCTGTATACCTCCGGCTCTACTGGAGTGCCCAAAGGAGTGGCTCTTTTGCACTCTAACCTTTCAAATTTCTGCAGCTGGTATATAAGGACCTTTGAGCTTACAGAAAAGTCCAGATCCTCTGCTTACGCAAGCTACGGCTTTGATTGCTGTATGATGGACATGTATCCTCCGCTCATTACGGGTGCGGCCGTTGCAGTCGTTCCGGAGGAGATAAGGCTCGATCTTGCAAAGGTTCAGGAATACTTTGACGAAAACGGGGTAACACACTGCTTTATGACTACCCAGGTGGCAAGACAGTTTGCGGAGTTTTACAGCGGAAATACGCTTAAGGTGCTCATAGCTGCCGGCGAGGCACTTGCTCCCCTGCCGCCGCAGGACAAGAGTTTTACCCTTTATAATTGCTATGGTCCCTCAGAGTGTACGATCCTGGTAACTCATTTCGCGGTAAATAGGCTTTATCAGGCGCGTGTACCTATCGGAGGGCCCCTTGACAACACCAGGTTCTACGTAGTGGACAGGCAGGGACGGCTCATGCCTCCGGATGTTCCGGGAGAGCTCTGGGTCAGCGGACTTCAGGTAGGACGGGGATATATCAACCGTCCCGAAAAGAATGCCGAAGTCTTTATCAATAATCCTTTCTGTGACGAGCCTGATTACAGCAGGGTATACAGAACCGGCGATGTGGTCCGGTGGATGCGAAACGGAAGTATTGATTTTATCGGTCGTTCGGATGGACAGGTCAAGATCAGGGGCTTCCGCATCGAGCTTAAGGAAGTGGAGGCTGTGATCCGGGACTTCTCCGGTGTCAGAGATGCTACGGTTCAGGCCTTCGACGCGCCTTCAGGCGGGAAGTATCTCTGCGCCTGGTTCGTTGGGGACGGGAAGATTGATATCGATGCCATGCGAAGCTTTATAGCTGAACGAAAGCCCGCATATATGGTGCCTGAAGCGATCATGCAGATCGACAGTATCCCCCTCAACCAGAATGGTAAGGTAAACAGAAAGGCTCTCCCTAAGATACAAAGCGAGCACAAAGAGGAGGCAAAGACAGCACGTAGTGCTGACAATGTCCTCGAGGCAGAGCTTAGACAAGAACTTTTAAAGATCACCGGAAACGACAATATCGCCTTTGATGAGCCGCTGACTTACGAGGGGCTTTCAAGCATTGGCTTCATACGCCTTTCAGCCTTTCTCTTCAAGCGCTTCAATGTCAATATTCCAAACGAAAAGTTCCAGACCTTGTCTCTTCTTGGCCTGGAAAATGAGATACTTCTTAGCCTTATGAATGAAGGTTCAGGCAAAAAAGCCGTTGTTTCTTCAGAGGATAAAGAAAGAACAACGGAATCGAAATATCCCATCAGCGCAGCTCAGCTCGGCATCTACGTGGAATGTGCGAAGAATCCGGAAAGCACGGTGTACAATATTCCGGCATGGCTGAAATTTGAGAAAGGGATCTCAGTAAAGGCCCTTGAGGATGCGATCGGAAGGATACTGAAGGCACATCCGTCTCTTAATATACACTTTGAAACTGTAGATGATCAGATAATGGCGGTTCCAAACGAGGAAGACGACTTTTGTCTTATGGTGTCTGAGATGGCGGATGAACAGTTCCTTGAGTTAAAGAAGGATTATATCTTTACCTTCCATCTGAATCGCGGTCCTTTATATAATTTTTCGCTGTTTCAGACTGAAACTGCCTCTTGGCTTTATATCGATTTCCACCATCTTATCTTTGACGGCTTCTCCCTGAATCTGTTTTTGGAGGAGCTTCGCGATGTGCTTTCGGGAGGAGCGCCTCACGGTGAGACGGCCGTTTACTCAGAGTTCGTCAGTGAGCAGAATGAGATCCTTTCGACAAAGGAGGCGGAATATGACGAATATTTCGCGAAGCTCTTTGAAGATCTTGACGCGCCTACAGGTATCGCACCCGATCTTGTAAAGACTGATATTCAGGGGCAGTCCGCGATCATAAGGACACCGCTTAAGCAGGATATCGTCGACAAGGTATGCCACAGAACGGGAGCGTCTGAGGCGGCGGTATTTCTGGCGACACTCTGCTATGTTACAGCCCGTCTTACCAGCTCCGACAACGTTTTCATATCAACTATCTCATCGGGACGAGGGGATGTGCGCTACCTTGAAACCTACGGCATGTTTGTAAACACCCTGCCCATAGCATCTTCGCTTATCCCCGGAACGGTAGATGAGTATATTGTAAAGACCGGCGAAGGTCTTAAGGCTGCCATTGCTCACGAGAATTATCCCTTTGCAAAGGTGGCGGACAGATGGGACTATGGCGTGGAGCTGATGTATGCTTATCAGCGCGGTCTCATAGGTACTCCTGATATCCCCGGACTTTCCGAGATGACGGCTGTTTCCTCCGATATCACAAAATTCCCGCTGTTTGCCCGTATCGTGGATGATATGACAGGACCCGTCCTTGAAATTGTTTATGATGACGCCCTGTATTCCGAAGATCTTGTAAAAAATATCGGGCGTTACTATGATACTGTCCTTATGCGCTTTTCTCAGGATGGCGATGCCGTATTAAGGAAGGTATCGCTGCTTAACGAGGATGAAAGAAAGCTCCTTAAAGACTTCAATACCGTCAGGGAGGAAAAAGAGGTAAGTGAGGATACCTTCTTCTTCAGCGGAATGGAACGGAACGCAGCACTTTTTCCTGAGCGCACGGCTGTTATCGCAACGGACGGAACCTATACCTATGCTGAGTTTGACAGCATAACTGACAGGGTTGCAAATGCTCTGATCAAGCGTGGAGCTTCAGTAGGAGGAAGGGCGCTTGTCCTTATGCCGCGTACGGCAAAGGCGCTTTTTGCCTTCTTTGGTGCAAGCAAGGCTGGGCTTGGTTATATTCCCTTTGATCCTGCTTATCCGACAGAGAGGGTAAACCTGGTGATAGAGGATTCCGACGCGCAGTTTGTGATCACTACCGCCGACATGCTTCCCCGTTTTGAGGGCAAAAATGCGATCGACATCGAAGAACTGCTCCTGGAAACGGATGATACAAAGCCTCATGCAGCACTTGATAAGAAGAACATATCCTATATGATCTATACCTCAGGCTCCACCGGGCGCCCCAAAGGCGTTATGCTCTGTCATGAGGGTATGGCTCATTATGTCGCGGATATGCCGGGCAAGGAAATGGTAAACACCCTGGTGAATGAATGCTCGGTGTACTGCTCAATTACCACGCTGTCATTTGACATATCCGTAATGGAATATTCACTGGCTCTTTCCAACGGGATCACCCTTTATCTTGCCAATGAAGCCGAGTGCAATGATGCTTCACTTCTTGCGCAGAGGATGATCGAGACAAAGACAGACTGTATAAGCGGTACTCCTTCAAGGATATACACGCTCCTTAATTCGCAGGAATTCTGCGACGCGCTGAAACAATACGGAAAGCTTGTGATCTGCGGAGGTGAGAAGTATTCCGAGAAGCTGATGGTAAAGCTTAAAGAGCTGGTCCCTCATCCCATGAATATCTACGGTCCTTCAGAGATAACCATCTCCTGCAATGAGCACGACCTGACCGGCGAGGATATCATCACAGTAGGAAAGCCTACGCCTGGCGTTACCGAGTACGTAGTTGATACCGACGGCAATGAGCTGCCTGTGGGCGTTGTCGGAGAGATATACATAGGCGGCTGGGGCGTTGGCCTGGGCTACAATAATCTTGACGAGCAGACCAATGCAAAATTCATAAGCTTCAACGGCGAGAGAGTTTACAAATCCGGAGATTACGGACGCTGGCTGCGTAACGGATATCTCGAGATAATTGGAAGAAAGGATAATCAGATAAAGCTTCGAGGCCTTCGTATAGAACTGGGAGAGGTCGAGACCGTACTGTCCTCCTTCCCCGGAATGAAGGATACTGCTGTAAAGATCGAAAAGATCAACAATATCGAGCACCTTTGCGCATGGTTTACCAACGAGAATAAGGTGGATATAAGGGAACTTAAGGAAGCGCTGTCAAAGACTCTTACACAGTATATGGTACCGACAGCTTATATGCAGCTTGATGAGATGCCTTATACTCCCAACGGGAAGCTGGATCTTAAAAATCTGCCGATACCTGAACTGTTCCGTGCCGAAGGCGATACGGCAAGGTCAAAGGCGGAAAAGGATTTCTGCGAGATATTCTCAGAGCTTCTTGGAGTGGAGAATGTGCTTGCTACCGAGGACTTCTTTGAACTTGGCGGGACAAGCCTTCTGGTCACGCAGGTCGTGATCGAGGCGGCAAAGAAGGGATACACAATCGTCTTTGGAGATGTATTTGCAAATTCCACCCCGAGGAAGCTGGCATTACTCTTTGAAGCGGAGGATAAAGATGCTGCAGCTGCTTCGGATGATGTGATCAGAGGTTATGACTACACAAAGATAAATGAACTCCTTAAGAAAAACAACTTAAGAAGCTTCCTTAACGGTAAGAGTCAGTCTCTTGGAAATGTTCTTCTGACGGGTGCCACGGGATTTCTGGGGACCCACGTTCTGCATGAGATCCTTGAAAATACTGACAGCCGTGTATACTGTCTTGTACGGTCATCGCGTGGCAGAGAGGCAACAAGCAGGCTCCTTTCCTATATGTTCTTCTATTTCAACAAAAGCTACCGTGATCTGATCGGTGACAGGCTCTTCGTATGCGAGGGAGATGTGACGAACAGGGAGTCCTTTGATCAGCTCGACGGTGCCGGTATCGATACGGTCATCAATTGCGCTGCTACAGTCAGGCATTTTGCCCATGACAATATCATAGAGGATATCAATCTGGGCGGAGCGAAAAATGTCATCGATTTCTGTTTGAAGAATAAAGCGAGGATGGTTCAGACCTCCACGATGAGTGTCATTGAGGTGGGCTACACGGACGATCAGACGAAGAATTTCTCGCCGGATGAACGGGTGCTCTATTTCGGACAGGACCTTTCCAATCAGTACGTACACGCCAAGTTCCTGGCGGAACGTGCCGTCCTTGAGGCTGTCGTCGATAAGGGGCTTAAGGCCAAGATCCTGCGTTATGGTAATCTTTCGGCAAGGCAGAGCGACGGGGAATTCCAGATGAATTTTGAATCCAATTCCGCGATGGGAAGGCTTCGTGCATTCGCGGCACTTGGCTGTGCTTCCTATGAGTCTATGAACAGACGCGTGGAATTTTCTCCCATAGACATGGTGGCAAAGGCATCCGTAATGCTGTCCCAAACCTGCGATGACTGTATGCTCTTTCATGTTATTACCGATCAGTATATTTCCATGGCAAATGTCTTCCGTCAGATGAACAGGAAGGATCTTAATGTGAGATTTGTGGAGCAGGAGGAATTTGATAAAGCCTTTGAAGCGGCCAATAATAACCCTCACAAGGCATCGCTCATGACAAGTCTCATAGCCTACAACAAAGGTGAAGGGGCGAGAGAGCGTGTCATGCTTTCAATGGACCGGACTTATACGCTTCAGGTGCTTTACCGCCTTGGATTTTTCTGGCCGATGATCTCCGGCGACTATATTGAAAGCTTCTTAAGTGGGTTGAAGGGACTGGGGTATTTTGACTGAGCCGTGAGGTATTATTCTTGCCTTCGAAGACTGGGGGTACTCAGAGCCTACTCCCGCAGACAAATGGATAAGATAGTTAGACGGAGCCAGAGGATATCCCCTGGCTCCGTTCTTATTTGAAAAACTTTACATATCGGAGAGCTCGTCCTGGTTCAGAAGCCTTACCCCGTGCGATCCGAGAAAGGCTTCTGCCTTTTCGGTGTCCGAGACTCTGAATATCATGCAGGCGTGCTCGGGGCGCTTCACGGAGAGGAAGGAATACATGTATTCGATATTGATCGCACCTTCGGAAAAGACCTGAAGAGTCTTTGAAAGGGCGCCCACCTCATTTTTGATCTCCACCGCGAGAACAGGTGTGAGGGAATTGATGAAGCCTGCCTCCTTCAATACGTTTGATGCTTCGTAATCATCATCCACTATGATCCGGGCGATGCCGAAATCCTTTGTTTCGGCGAGGGAAGTGGCACGCATATTCACTTTATTCTCCGCCAGAACCGCTGTCATCTTTTGAAGCGTACCCGGACGGTTTTCGAGAAATACGGATATCTGTTTAACACTCATTTGCGCTTACCTCCTTTCAGATCTTTCTATTGTCAATGACTCTCTTCGCCTTGCCCTCGGATCTTTCGATGGTCTTGGGAGCGACGAGGGAAACATGGGCCTTGATACCGAGCATGTTCTTAAGGCCGTTCTCCAGCTTCTTCTGGCGGGTTTCGATCTCGCCGATATTGTCAGTGAACATCTCGGGAGTCATTTCAACCTGAACGTCCAGGGTGTCGGTATTATTAACCCTGTCCACAACCAAAAGATAATTTGCGGCGTAGCCCTCGTTGATGAGTACGGTCTCTATCTGTGAAGGGAATACGTTTACACCCCTGATGATGAGCATGTCGTCCGTTCTTCCCTTAGGCTTTGCCATCTTCACAAAGGTCCTGCCGCAGGAGCATTTCTCTCTTGAGAGCATGCACACATCCCTGGTCCTGTAGCGGATCATGGGGAAGGCTTCCTTGTCAACTGCAGTGAATACAAGTTCTCCCCAGGTTCCATCGGGAAGGACCTCTTCGGTTTCCGGATCGATGATCTCGGCGATGAAGTGGTCTTCGTTCACATGCATGCCTGTCTGCTCGCAGCACTCAAAGGACACACCGGGACCGGAGAGCTCCGTGAGTCCGTATATATCATAGGCTTTGATCCCAAGGGTCTTTTCTATGTCAGAGCGCATCTCCTCGCTCCACGCCTCCGCTCCGAAGATGCCGGCCTTCAGCGGGATATCCTCCGGAGAGAGTCCCATTTCCTTCATGGATTCCGCGAGATATTCGGCGTAGCTGGGAGTGCAGCAGAGTATTGTAGCGTTCAGGTCACGGATGAACATGATCTGCCGCTCGGTATTGCCTGAGCTGATGGGGACTGTCAGGCAGCCCACCTTGTGGGAACCGCCGTTTAAGCCTGCACCGCCTGTGAAGAGGCCGAAGCCGTAAGCGATCTGGCATACATCATCCTCTGTCCCGCCTGCCGCGCATATTGCCCTTGCGGCGCAGTCATCCCAGAGGTCGATATCATGCTGGGTATAAAAGGCTACAACTCTTTTTCCCGTAGTTCCGGAGGTGGAGTGGATCCTGACGCAGTCCTTTAAGGGAGCGCCTAAAAGTCCGTAAGGGTAGGCATCACGAAGGTCTGCCTTTGAGAGGAAGGGGAGCTTTGGAAGATCATCCACCGACTTGATGTCATCGGGGGTCACTCCTTTTTCCTCCATCTTTTTCCTGTAGTATGGCACGTTGTCATATACGCGCCTGATCTGTTTTACGAGTTTTTCACTTTGGATCTCGCGGATCTTCTCGTAGGGTGCTGTTTCGATCTCCTTTTGAAAATAATGTTCTGCCAAACTAAAATACCTGCCTTTCGAAAAATCTATTTATGAAACCGGAGAAGATATTGTCTGTTATGAGATTGCCGAGAAGCTGCACAGCTGACTGCAGACACCGCAGCCCACGCAGAGAGTCTCATCCACCACCGCGACCTTTTTCATCGAGAGGGCGGGACAGCCTATCTGCATGCAGGCTTTGCAGGAACGACACTTTTCAGGGTCTACGGAAAGAGGCGCAGAGTGCTTTACATATTTCAAGAGGACGCAGGGGCGTCTTGAAATGATGACGGAGGGACCGTCGAAATTAAGCTCTTCCTTTACCGCGTCTTCGCATTCCTTCAAATTGTAGGGATCGACGACTCTTACGCGCTCTATTCCCATCGAACGGACCAGAGCTTCAAGATTGATATGACCGGCGGGGTCGCCCTTGATATTTTTGCCCGTCAGGGGGTTCTGCTGATGACCGGTCATACCGGTGATGGAATTGTCAAGGATCACAACGGTCGAATTTGACTGGTTGTAAGCTATGTTGGCAAGCCCCGTCATACCGGAATGCATGAAGGTGGAGTCGCCTATGACTGCAACGGTCTTTTTTTCATTATCTTTTCCGCCGGCCTTGTTGAAGCCGTGGATCCCGGAAAGGGAAGCTCCCATGCAAAGAGTCATCTCCATTGTCCCGAGAGGAGGAGCTGCGGCGAGAGTGTAGCAGCCTATGTCGCCTAAGACCGTGCATTTATTTTTCTTTAACGCAAAGAACAGTCCTCTGTGAGGGCAGCCCGCACACATTGCGGGAGGTCTTATCGGGATATCAAAGCCTTCGCCCGCAGGTGAGGGGACAGGGTACCCAAGAGCTTTTCTTACCATATTCTGGGAAAATTCCATTGTGACAGGGAG
>OMRF01000064.1 GCA_900313435.1 uncultured Lachnospiraceae bacterium
ACCAAGGTAAAGAGCGGAAAGTACCCTGAAGCAACAGAGGTTCAGACTTTCTTCGGGCGCTATATCTCGTTTTTTATCCTTGCCGAGATACAGACGCTTGTGACAGTCCTTGGAGATCTCTTCATCTTCAAGGTCCAGTGCCCGCATCCCTTCCTGTTCTGGTTCGTATGCGCCTTCACGTCCTTTGTCTTCTCGCTTTTGATCTTCTCGCTGGTGCTGGCGTTTTCAGACGTGGGAAAAGCGATAGCCGTGGTCTGCGTCGTAATACAGATAGCAGGCTCTTCGGGAACCTACCCGATAGAGCTTCTCCCTGCCTTCTTCCAGAAGGTCTATCTCTTTTTCCCTTTCCCCTATGCCATAAATGCCATGAGGGAAACCATAGGCGGACTTTACGGAAGCGACATAGCCCTATATCTCCTTGAATTATCAGCCTTTATTGGTGTAGCACTGGTGATCGGCCTTCTCATCAGAAGACCATTCAGGAAGTTCAACAGATTCATGATGCGCAGGATGGAAGATACGAAATTATTATGACGGAAAAAAATATAAAAAATAAATACGAAGAGCAGTATCAGGCTCTGCGTGCCTATGCCGAAGAAGAGCACAGGAACAACCAGCACAAGATAAAGGTCGGAATATGGGTTAACATCTTTCTTCCGCTCTTATTCCTCATACTCTCTTTCATAAATACCGATTCAAAGATCGTCTTTCTTATCTTCTGGATAATCTCGCTCTTCGCCATCTCCTTCTATCTCATAACGGTCGAATATCAGGATTATACCCTTCAGGAGAGGATGAGGAAATTCGGAGTTGCTGAGGAAGAGGATTCCGATTTTCTTTTCGGTCACGCAGTCTCTTCAGCGACGGACAAGGCTATGGACAAGGCTGACGAGATAACGGAAAGGCTTAACGAAACAAAGCGCTCAATAGCGGGCACCATTACAAAGGTGCTGGGAAACGATAATGAAAAAGAAAAGGAGGATAGTGATCAATGATCAATATCTTCCGCATATTCATTACCGATGTGAAGAGGATCTTCACGAACGTTGTAGCCCTCGTTGTGATGATGGGACTTACGGTGATCCCCTGCCTCTATGCCTGGTTCAATATCTTTTCAAACTGGGATCCCTACGGACCTGCTGCCACCGGAAACCTCCCCGTCGCCGTGTATTCCTCTGACAAGGGCACTAATATAGATGACTTTTCAATAAATGTCGGAAATACGATAATAGATAATCTCAAGGCCAATAATTCCATCAATTGGCAGTTCACGGATTCCTCCGCTGACGCGATCGAAGGAGTGAAGAGAGGCACCTATTACGCCTGCCTGATCATAAACGAAGACTTCTCGGATGACCTCATCTCCTTCCTTGGCGGGAACCCCGTTCACCCTCATATTACTTATTATGAGAATGAAAAGAAAAACGCCATCGCGCCGAAGATCACAGCTACAGTAAAGACCACGGTACAATCCGAGGTCAATTCCGCCTTCGTGGGAACCCTTGCGGACGCAGTGTTTCGGGCATCAAGCTTTTCATTATCCTCGGAAAAGGGAAAAGGCTTCTACGCATCAATAGTAGATCGCGTCTATACCCTCGACAGCGACCTTTCAACCATGATCTCCGTGATCGATTCATATATAAGTATGCTGCAAACGGCACAAAGCCTGATGAAGGCGGTCGAAGCGGTCGATCTTGAAATGGATCAGATACTGAACGCGGGAAGCGAAGCTATCGATGCGGCCCAGTCTGCCACTGAGGCGGCGACCGCAACAGTCGAAGTGACGGGGGATATCGTAACGGGGACTCTCCGTTCTTCTGCAAATGACCTTCGCGCCCTTATGTCAAAGACCGATAAGATAGGCTCCTCCGTCAATACAGTGGCAAAGACATCCTATGTTTCCTTAGAGGCTCTTTATCTTGCAGTCTCTGCTGCAAAAACCGGCGTTACCCAGTCCATCACCTTTGCGGAAGCTTATCTTGGATACGATTATTCAAAGGAACTTTCGGATATAAACACCGACTTTGACAAACTTCTATTTGATATTACTTATGCGCAGGCCGCTTCCGAAAAGACCGGAAATGACGTGCAGAAAATCTTTTCCACCATATCACAGGACCTTTCCGTGACAGCGGACAACGTAGATAAGCTTGCCGACACTTATGATACTTCCGTGGATCCGAAACTTAAAGACATGCTCTCGTCTCTTCGTTCCTCTCTTGACAGCGCGGAGGATCTTTTGAATACCACCGGCTCTTCCATAGATTCCGTTTCAGCTGTCCTTTCCGCTTATCCCGATCTCATGGGAGTAGGCACCGATTCCCTTTCAGCCACAAGGGACGAACTCGTTGAGATGAAAGAAAAGCTTGGAGTATTGATCGGAAAGCTTAATTCCGCTGTGGAAAATGAAGATTATCAGGCCTTTTTGAGCATTCTTCAAAGGGATCCCGACCTGATATCCGACTTCATATCCTCACCGGTTGATGTCGAGGAAACCCCCATATATGAGATAAAGAACAACGGCTCGGCTATGGCCCCCTTCTATATAGTTCTTTCAATATGGGTTGGATCCCTCATTCTGATAGCAATAGTCCATACAAAGGTCATTGACCCTATCGGCGTCACAAAGGAAAAAAATTATCAGAACTATTTCGGGAGATACCTCATTTTCTTCTTTGTAGGACAGTTCCAGACGATCCTTACAGTGCTCGGCGCGATATTCTTCGTCGGGATACAGGTGCAGCATCCCTTCCTCTTCTTTATTGCGGCAAGCTTCAGCTCCTTTGCCTACACTTTATTGAATTATTCCCTCGCCTATGCCTTTGGCGCTGTCGGTGAAGCGGTTTCCATAGTCCTTATGGTAGTTCAGGTAGCAGGGAGCGGCGGATCCTTCCCGGTGGAGGTACTTCCGAAGACTTTCCAGGTCCTTTACAAATACATGCCGTTCGCCCACTCCATGAACGCTATCCGGGAGACAGTTGCCGGCATGCACGAAAACGACTACTTCATTTATCTCTCGGGACTCATCTGGTGGATCTTGGCCTCGCTCATTATCGGGCTCTTCCTCTCGATCCCCGCGAAGAGACTGAATGAAAAGATAGAACACTCAAAGGAGCGCACTGATATAATGGTGTGAAGCGCACGCTCTAGGACCGTTTCAGATCAGAACTGAAGGGATATAGCTTGAAAGACAGAACAAAAGGAATAATCTGCAT
>OMRF01000101.1 GCA_900313435.1 uncultured Lachnospiraceae bacterium
GCCGCCCTTTGTGAAGGCAGGGCTCATTGACCAGTAGGGAATATCCATCATCGTGTAGGTTACGCCCCAGAGGATATAAAATACCGCCGCGTAAGCCACAAGGCCTGCAGGTGAAAGATCGACCGGACAGGAGAACATCATGACCAGAATAACGGCGTTTGAAAGGGTTCCTATCAACAGCCAGGGTCTGAACTTTCCTATCTTCGTCTTCGTCTTTGCTACTATGATACCCATGATGGGATCATTGAAGGCGTCAAAGATACGGGCTGCAAGGAGTATGATTCCCATAGCCACGGCACTTACGCCCATTATATCCTGGAAATAATAAAGGACATAGGATGCGGAAAGCATATAGACCATGTCCTTTGCGACTGCGCCAAGCGAGTAGCCGAATTTTTCCCTTCCGGTAAGACTTCTTGTCTCTTCCATTTCGTTCCCCCTGTAATACTATCAAAACCACTTCCTGTGCGGCTTCCGGTGTGTTTTAACCCCTTCAGCGAAAACTATTATAGCATACTCCGTTTCCAAATGGAATAGAAAAAGAAACTAAATTTTAAATTTTAGTTTCCAAAATTAAAAAGAAAGGCACGGCACTTTGATAATGCCGCGCCCCCACAATATGGAAAGAGGAATGGAATGTCTCAGATCTTCTGAACGTCTTCATCCTTGAACTTCGACTCATCGAGGTTCGAAGGATCCTGTCCGATATATGCGGAGATACCGCCATCGATGTAGACAACCTGCCCGTTGATGAAATCCGAAGCGGGTGAAGCAAGGAAGACAGCGAGTCCCATCAGATCCTCCGTATGCCCCCAACGCTGAGCCGGTGTCTTTGAACGGATAAATCTGTCAAAGGGATGCATAGAGCCGTCAGCCTGCTTCTCGCGGAGAGGCTGGGTCTGGGGAGTTGCTATATAGCCGGGTCCTATGGCGTTACACTGAATGTTATACTGACCATATTCCGAGCAGATATTTCTCGTAAGCATCTTGAGACCGCCCTTTGCTGCAGCGTAAGCGGAAACCGTCTCACGTCCGAACTCGGACATCATGGAGCAGGCATTTATGATCTTTCCGTAGCCCTTCTTCATCATTCCCGGAAGGACAGCCTTTGAGCAGATGAAAGGTCCCGTAAGGTCGACATTGATGACCGCGTTCCATTCGGAAAGCTTCATCTCATGCATAGGGATCCTCTTTATGATCCCTGCATTGTTCACAAGGATATCGATGGAACCGACCTCCTTTTCCACATCGGCTACGAACTTATTGACCTGCTCCTCGTTCGTGACATCGCAGACAGCGCCGTAAGCCTTGATCCCGAGCTTTTCATACTCCTTCATCCCACGGTCAACCAGTTCCTGATTGATGTCATTAAAAACGATCTTCGCGCCAACCTCAGCAAAAGCCGTAGCGTATGCAAGACCAAGCCCGTAGCTTGCTCCCGTGATCCAAGCCACCTTGTCCGTAAGCTTGAACTGATCCAAAATGTTACCCATCTTCTTTACCTCCTGTTTTAAAAAATTATTCCTTATCAGAGAAGATCCTCATTTCTCACATCATCCATGTCGTCGAAATCCTGATTCTCCCCGACCATTCCCCAGATAAAGGTGTAGGCCCTTGATCCTGCGCCGGAGTGGATTGACCAGGAAGGCGAGATCACCGCCTGCTCATTTCTCATGATGATATGCCTTGTCTCCGTCGGTTCTCCCATGAAATGCATCACGAAGGCATCGGGCTCCATATCAAAGTAAAGATAGACCTCCATTCTTCTGTCATGGGTGTGGCAGGGCATCGTATTCCATATCGACCCGGGTTCAAGATGAGTCAGTCCCATCTCGAGCTGGCAGGACTGCACCTGTCCCGGAAGGATATATTTGTTTATGGTACGGTGGTTGGCATCCTCAAGAGTACCAAGCTCCTTTTTGTTCTCGGGCTTTATCACGACTTCGCCCTCTCCAGCTGTGCCTTCGCGCTTTATCAGCACTGTGGGATATGTCATATGGGCGGGAGCAGAGTTCAGATAAAACTTTGCGGGGTTCTTCGGATCCTTTGATCTGAAGGAAATATCTTTCGTGCCCCGTCCTATATACATACCGTCACGGGAGATCACGTTATATTCCTTCCCGTCAGCCGTCACGATACCGTCTCCGCCGATATTGATAATGCCAAGCTCTCTTCTTTCAAGGAAGTACTGCGCCCTTAACTCGTCGCCAGCAAGGAGCTTGAGTTCCTTATCAACGGGAACGGCGGATCCGAATATTATCCTGTCGATATGGGAATAGACGAGATAGATCTCATCCTCCCTGAAGACCTTTTCTACAAGGAATTCCTCCCTGAGTCTCTTTGTGTCATAATACTTTACATCCCGCGGAGATGCGGCTGTACGAAGCTCCATATCTTTAAAAAACCTCCTTTATAAATAGTGATCTCAATCTATGCTCAAGTCTTTTGTCTTTAAATTCCCGACATTGATGAATTCGGGCGACTGTATGTCCTGCCCCTCCATCACGACATTTTCGATCTCAACCGATTCGATATTCTTCAGGAACATGCTCTTTCCGGCCATTTCGGGGAAATTATCCATCATCACGGGGAGCACAGGACGCCGCTTATCAGGCGGAAGGAACGAAACATTAACGTTCTTTACGGCTATCCTTTCCACATAGCGCTCCGGAAGCCCGTAGGCGCATATAAAGCAGTTCTCGGTATTTTTGCATGTCAGATCCCTGAATTCTATTGAACCGATGGAAGGCGTCCCCTCATCTACAGGCAGGGCCTCCTGATTCTGAACATACGGGCTGTGCCCGTCAGGATCGCAGAAATAGAACATATTAACGGTAAGAGGCATTCTTACTCCGTCCATCAGCATGTTTTCACAGACGATCCCGGAGATATGCGCTCTGTCGCCGCGGCCTCTTCTCGATTTCACCCTGATCCCCCGGTCAGTGTCCTTGAATATGCTCTTTGTGACATATACATTTTCGACTCCGCCTGAGATCTCGGAGCCTATGGTGACTCCTCCGTGTCCCCTCTCAAATCTGCAGTTCCTGACAGTGACATTATTCGTCCTTCTGAAATGCTGCCTTGCCATATAGAGCTTTCCGCTCTTTATCGCGACACAGTCATCCCCTACGGAGATCGTCGTTCCGAGTATCAGCGTATTAATGCATGACTCGGGATCGATGCCGTCGGTATTGGGGGAATCCGGAGGATTTTCTATATGGAGATTGAGAAATCTTACGTCCTCGGAATAATAAGGATGAACCGCCCAGCAGGGGGAATTCTTTATGGTAATACCGGCAAATACCGGATTTTTGCATCTGTTCAAAAAAATAAGATTGGGGCGCCAAGCAATCCTCTTAACCCGCACATCCACCCACCAGTCGGAATTCTGTGCATTCCCATCGATCGTCCCCTCTCCGATCACGGCAAGGTCCTTCACGCCTACGCCCGTGATCAGGGAAGCAAACTGATCCAGAGGGTTTCCTTCCCATGAGCCGAAGTTCTCCTCCTTGTCCCAGTCCTCTGAAAATACCATTCCCGGGAGTATTGGATATTTTGTCCTGTCAGTCTCACCAAGGAGTACAGCCCCCTTGTCAAGGTAAAGGGTAATATTGTCCTTCATGAACAAAGGACGGACGAGATATGTTCCCTCGGGAACAAAAACGGTCCCGCCGGGAAGGCAGGAAGCTATGGCACAGGAAATGCTCCCGGTATCATCGGAAGTCCCGTCGCCCCTGGCACCAAATGCTCTGACATTAAGCAGAACTGACTCACATTTCGTGATCACTTTTTTTTCAAAAGTACCCGTCTTATCAACGACCTTGACATCATACACGGTATCGGGCTTCAGTGAAAAAACAGAGATCACGTTTTCCTTTGTTTCCTTCATGAGGGAGCCGTTTACAAAGACCTTCGCGCTGTCAGCTGTCTCGAAAAATTCTTCGTTCTCCCTTTCTATCACAAAGCCCCGCGAAAAGACGGCCACCTCGGAAAAGCCCATCAGTCTTCGTCCTCCCGCAAAAGCTCCACAAAGGTCATAAGGAAAGGCGCGACACCCTTCGACTCGTTCTCAACCACCGGCTCTGAGAGATAATACTCATAGGAGCCGTCTCTCATCTTCTTTCCGCCAAGCCCCGCCACGAGACAAATCCCGCCAAGGTTGATGCCGTCCTTTTCGGAATATGAGAAATATCTGTCCACGATCCCGTAAAAAGCCTTTTCTCCAAAGGGACGGTATTTTTCGGGAAGGAAATGAAGCCTTACGCCTCGAAGTATGGCGCAGGCAATGAGCGCGGATCCTGAGGTCTCAAGATAATTTCCCTCTCTGTTGGGGCAATTTACAACCTGCCAGAACATGCCTCCCTCATCCTGGAACTTAAGAATTGAGTCAATGAGATCCTTCAAAAGATCCATGAGATAGCGTTTTTCGTAGTACAGGGTCTCGGAAAGTTCTGACAATGTATCAACCAGGGAAAGTGCAAACCAGCCAAGGGATCTCAGCCAGAAATTCCTTGAACAGCCGGTAATGGGATTCGACCAGGGCATCTTTCTCGATTCATCATAGCCATGATAATAAAGTCCGGTCTCGGGATCCTTCATGAAGCGCTCAACATTTTTGTACTGCTTCAGGACATCAGACGCATTTGCCATTTTATTAAACTTTGTCTCATAACAAAGATAAAAGGGCTGCGCCATGAAAAGCCCGTCAAGCCATACCTGATCGGGATATATCTTTTTGTGCCAGAAGCTTCCGGAAGCAGTTCTCGGCTGTGTTTCAAGCTGCGAACGCACAAGGTCCAAGGCCTTTTTGTACTTTTCCTCCCCTGTCCTTTCATAAACAGGGAAAAGAGCACGGGCGCAGTTCACGGAGTCAAGGTTGTACTCCTCCAGTGAGTAGGTCCTTAAGTCCCCGTCATCAGTCACGAAGTAATCCAGGAAATCCTTAACAAATGAAAAATAATGCTCCTCTTTTGTCTTCTCATATAGGGAAAGCACTGCAAGGAGCATACATCCGTCTATATAATTCCATTTGTTTTCCTGAGAGCTTCCTTCGATCTCCTTATTCCACAAAGGCCTCGCGGCAGTAGAATTTTCGAGGAGATGATCCAGATACCCCATTATTTCTTTTTTCAGCTTTTCATCAAGCATTTTCGTATTTCCTGATAATCTCTTCTATGTGGTTTCTGCACTGTGTCGCGTCATCCGGAGTAGTATTTTCAAGAGTCGCCTCTATGAAGGGCTTTTTCCTGACCGCAAATTCAATGATGTCATCATAGGTCATCGCCCCGAGACCACAGCCACAGGGCTTCATATTGATCGACCCATCCTCCCGCTTTTCGGGGATAAAGTCCTTCAGGTGTATGACCGCTATCTCCTCAGAAAGCAGCTCCATTGCCTTCTGAAGAACCTCGTCCCTTTCTTCAAGCCTGTCGGGATCTAGAAGGTTTACGGGATCAAATATGATCCGAAGATTCTCTGAAGCCACCTCATCCAAAAGTCTTCTCGCTCTTTCGGGCGAGTAGATGATGTGCTTATATACAGGTTCTATCGCAAAGGTCACTCCGTAATGCTGCGCATAACCTATGACCTTTTTAACATTTTCCCTGAAGCTTACATAAGCGCTTTCAGATCGTACCGCCTCGCGATCCGAACAGTCATAGGATGAATTGGGAGCACCTGTCTCGGTACCGACTACACCCGCACGAAGATATGAAGCAAATCTTATATGGGCTTCATACTTTTTCAATATTCCGGACAGCCTGTCAGGATCAGGGTCGCAGAGATTAAGATAATTTCCAAGTACAGCGACCGAAAGGCCTGCCTTATCAAAGCACCCCTTAAGATAATTGGCATAGCCGCTGGTCAGGGCACTGATGTCAGAAGGAATATCCTTGATCTTTGAGAGTGCTATATGGACGCAGGAAAAGCCTTGCCCCTCTGCTGCTTTTACGCGCTCTTCAAAGGGAAGTTCCGCCGTATCGTGAAATCTTATCCCGAGCCTCAGCATCATCCATCAATGACCATCTCGGTCTCACCGTCAAAGAGATAAACCCTCTCATAAGGAATGGAGAAGCTGATATGGGAATCTACCTCGGGAGTATCATGAGGATCTATCTTCAGGATAGCCCTGTCATCATTGATGTTCATGTAGACATTCGTGTTGTCTCCGAGCATCTCTGTAAGCTCCACTTCACCTTTTATTACAAAGGAATTCTCCTTCTCCCCGAGCTCGATCGCCTCCGGACGGAAGCCAAAGACTACCTCTTTCCCTTCATACTTTGATACATCAAATTTCGGCTTCTTTGAAAGATCCACAGGCTCACCGCCTATTCTGAAGATGCCGTTTTCGACCTTTCCCCTGATAAAGTTCATGGGAGGTTCGCCGATGAAGCCTGCCACAAAGACATTGGCGGGCTTAAAATAAAGCTCGAAGGGCGATCCCACCTGCTGGATATAACCATCCTTCATTACGACGATACGGTCCGCCATGGTCATGGCCTCGGTCTGATCATGAGTGACATATATTGTCGTAGCGCCGGTGGAACGGGCAATATTCGAAATCTCGGATCTCATGGTAACACGCTGCTTCGCATCAAGGTTGGAAAGGGGCTCGTCCATGAGGAAGATACCAACCTTCCTGATGATAGCACGACCAACCGCAACCCTCTGCCTCTGGCCTCCCGAAAGAGCCCTCGGAAGCCTGTCGAGATATTCCGTAAGGCCTAAGATATCAGCGACCCAGTTTACCTTTTCTTCAATGAGATCCTCGTCAACGCCTTCAAGGGTAAGACCATAGCCAAGGTTGTCATAAACCGTGAGCTGAGGATAAAGAGCATAGCTCTGGAAGACCATAGCTATCTCTCTCTGACGGGGAGAAAGCTCATTCGCTCTCTTGTCGCCTATATAAAAGTCGCCCTTAGAGATATCCTCAAGACCGGCGATCATACGAAGCGTAGTGGATTTTCCGCAACCAGAAGGCCCGACGAATACTATAAATTCGCCCTTTTCAATATCAAGATTGAAATTGTGGACCGCGTGGAAACCATTGGGATAGATCTTGTTGATCTCCTTAAGCCTTAGATAAGCCATGGATCAAACCTCCGTTTATCTGTTCTTTTCTTTCGCATCAGCGACTATCTTCAGGAAAAGCCTCTTCATCCCTATGAAGAGCATATCAAAGCCAAGGTATATCGTTCCGAATATCAGGGGACCGACGCCGAGGAAGGCCACCGCCCCGCTTTCGTTTCCGGGTATCGAGGTGATCAGCATATTGATCCATGTATAAGCCTCGAATACAAAGAACACGACCAAAAACGCGTATAATATGTTCAGGAAGAAGAACACGAACTTCTTGTTCGGGAACATCATATATTTATCCAGCGAGCCATCCGGATCCGCTACGAACCTCAGTGAGTTGTTCACGAGAAGATCCGTGACAATGCCCATGGCTATTGCGAGAATAAACAGCTGGTCAAGGATATTAGTAACGAACATCCCGAGACCCCAGAGGAAGAAGAAGCAGACAGCGCCGTTAAACCACCATTTGATGAAAAGCGCCTTGACCACATTGGGTATCCTGATCTTCTTCGCGCCTCGGAATTTTCTAAGTTCCTTTTTAGAAACTACCGGTGAATTTGAGACATCAGCGGTTA
>OMRF01000041.1 GCA_900313435.1 uncultured Lachnospiraceae bacterium
AGATTCGCGGCAACCTCCCCTAATATACATGCGCCGTAAACCGGAACACCCTGCCAGCGGAACATCTCGATCACTATATCTCCCCAGTAATTTCCGGTATAAAAGCCACCGAAGATCATATCAAGAGGAGCTGTGAGAGCTGCTGAGATCAAAGTAAGCCAGAAGCCGCTCATTCCTGCACGGCTTACGCTTGAGAACATCTTTTTTCTGTTGAAGAAGTAAACGACCAGAGAAAAGATGCTTTGGCTAAGTATATAGGCCGGGTGGAGAACACTAGCCAGGGCAAGTATTCCTGCCGAAGCAAAGGAAGATATTACGCACGGAAAAAATCCTCCAAGCACCACGGAAACGAAGGTTCCCGTGGTGCCGAGGAGGAACGGAAGATTGAGCTGACTTGACAAAAGAGCTCCCCCGACATTCAAAAGAGTCGAGAATATGGTGATTATTATCTTTTTAAGAAGCCCTTCTTTCAATTATCAGAAGTCCTTTAGTTCAGCGGGGCGGCGCTCGATGAAGGCGTTCATGCCCTCTTTCTTGTCGGCAGTATCATTTACAACACCGAAAAGGTTTGCCTCCATCTCGACGGCGTTCCTGATATCCATGTCATAGCCGTTGTTGATGGCAGCCTTTGCGATGGATACGGCATAGGATCCCTTTGATACGATCTTCTTTGCCATCTCCTTCGCGGTGTTCATCAGTTCTTCCTGAGCTACTACGTGATTAACGAGACCTATCCTGTAAGCCTCCTCAGCATTTATATTATCGCAGGTGAAGATCATCTCCTTTGCGCGTCCCATTCCGACGAGCCTTGCAAGCCTTTGTGTTCCGCCGAAGCCCGGGATGATACCAAGTCCGCATTCAGGCTGTCCGAAAACAGCATTATCAGATGCTATCCTGATATCACAGGCCATCGCTATCTCACAGCCGCCGCCGAGAGCAAAACCGTTTACCGCGGCGATCGTGACCTGCCTCATATTCTGGAGCTTGAAGAAGGGAACGGAGGCCTTCATACCAAAGGCTCTTGCCTCGGGTGCGCTGAAATTCACCATTTCCTTGATGTCAGCTCCCGCCACGAAGGATTTGAATTCATTGCCCTTCTTGTCAGGGCCGCCGGTGAGGATGAGAACCTTCACCGAATCATCGGCTTCGATCTCTGAAAGAGCCTTGTCAAGCTCTTCTATAGTCTCGGTATTCAACGCGTTCAAAGCCTCGGGTCTTGATATCGTGAGTACTGCGATATCAGCTTCTTTTTCAATCTTGAGATTAGCATAATCTGACATAATGAAAAACCTCCTTGAATATGTTATATTACAGATGTGTGACCCAAAACATAGGCACACACATGGATACATTACTTTAAAACCCTTGAATTGTCAACATTTGGGGCATCTTCGGAGAGGAAGAAAATGGACGAAAAAATACTCACTGTCGTAGTTCCCTGCTACAACTCACAGGATTATATGAAGCACTGCATAAAGACTCTGCTGAATGAACGCGAGGGGCTTGAGATCATCATCGTAGACGACGGTTCAACTGACGATACGGCACAGATCGCGGACGCGCTTGAAAAAAAATATCCCGACATCATCAGGGCGATCCACCAGGAGAACGGCGGTCACGGCGAGGCTTTAAATACAGGGATCAAAAACGCCCGGGGCACTTATATCAAGATAGTAGACTCAGATGACTGGGTCTCAAAGACCGCCTTCCATGAGATCATGACGAAGCTCCGTTTCTTCACGTCTGAGGAAAGCAAAGTACTCCCCGATCTTGTGATATCGAACTTCGTATATGAAAAGGTAGGAAAGAAGATCAAAAAGGTGATGCGCTATCACCACCTTCCGAAGGATGAACTCTTCACCTGGAACCGCTTCAGCCTTAAGGGAGCAAGTTCCTTCCTTCTTATGCACTCACTCATTTACAGAACCGGCCTGCTCCGTGAGTGCCGCCTTACCCTTCCGAAGCACACATTCTACGTAGACAACCTCTATGCTTATATCCCGCTGCCCTACGTGAAGACCATGTATTATATTGATGTGAACTTCTACCGCTACTATGTTGGCCGCCCCGATCAATCGGTACATGAGGATGTAATGCTCACCCGCCTCGACCAGCAGCTTCGAGTCAACAAGATAATGATAGACGCATACAGGCTCTTCGATGATCCGAGGACGGAAAATCCCTCGCTTCGCGCATATATGCTGAAGGATGTAAATATGATCACCACCATATCCTCGATCCTCCTGATAAGGACCCATACGAAGACCGGACTTGAGAAGAGGGACGAGCTTTGGGATTATCTCAAACAGAAAGATATCAAGATGTGGCGGAAAATGAAAAAGACCTTCCTCGGCCGCGGAGTCACCGTGAACGGAAAGTTCAAGAGAAAGATTGCGGAGCTCATTTACCTTGAAGCAAAGTCGCTGATAGGGTTCAGCTGAAATGGACCCCCGGGACTGTCCCGGGGGTCCAAAAGAAAAGCGGAGCATGATTGAGCCGCATGCGAGTGACGCCTGATTAAAAAACGAATTGCCGCACATCATTTCGGAACGAGCTCTAAGGCTCAATCATGCGTAGCAAAGTACTCCTCAAACAAGCTATGCGCTCTTTCCATAGTCTCCTGACATATAGAAGGGAGCCCTCCGCCAAAAGCCTTTCTCGCTTGTGAGAAGCCCTTTTCCATGGCCTTCTCCATCTTCTTCATTTTTTCAACATCATCTCCGGCGAGAGCGCTCGCGAAGTCAAAAAGTCTTTGTGATGTCTGCTTTACGCCGTAGTAGCCGTTTTCTGAAATGTCGTCCTGTGCTTTTTTTCTTGTGGCAGAGTCCACGTTCAGATTCCCTTGTGACAGCTTCTGCCAAAG
>OMRF01000026.1 GCA_900313435.1 uncultured Lachnospiraceae bacterium
CTCCCCTTTATCGAAATGACGGTGTTCTCACCATTTTTGTTGACGGTCTCCTGCTGAATGGAGATAGACGGAGTAGGCTTGATCGCTGCCCTGAATATGAGCGGCGCCCCGTCTGACATCCCGCCAAGGGTGCCTCCGGAATGGTTTGTCTTTTTCTCTATCCTATGGTTTTCACCGGCAAAGAAGGGATCATTGTCTTCGCTCCCGTGGAGATTGACCGAATTAAAGCCCTCTCCTATCTCAAAGCCCTTGACCGCACCTATCGACATCACGGCCTTTGAAAGAACTGCATCAAGCTTATCAAATACTGTCTCCCCTATTCCCGGGAAAAGGCCGTCTATCCTGCATTCCACGATGCCGCCGACGGAGTCGCCCCTCTCCTTTACCTTCAGGATATATTCGGCTGCTCTTTCTGAAACTACATGATCCGGCATGAAAAGCGGATCTGAGAGCGCCTCTGAAAGGTCTGTTTCTATGGCAGTTATTGGACCTATGGCTCTTGTATAGGCGGATACTTTGATCCCTGCCTCCTTCAGCACCTTTTTGCAGACAGCGCCTGCCATGACGCGGCCTATGGTCTCGCGTCCCGAGGAACGCCCGCCGCCACGGTGGTCACGGAAGGCATATTTCGCGTCAAAAGTAAAATCGGCATGCCCGGGTCTGTAAATATCCTTCAAAGCGTCATAATCAGACGAATGGGCGTCATTGTTTTTTACCATCATCGCGATGGGTGTCCCGAGAGTCTTCCCCTCAAAAACTCCGGACAAGATCTCGACTTCATCAGTCTCGTTTCTCTTTGTGGAAAAATCATTTTTTCCCGGACGCCGCCTGTCAAGCATCTCCTGGATATCATCACGGCAAAGCGAAAGTCCTGCGGGAATACCGTCAACTACTGCGCCAACTGCAGCCCCGTGGGACTCTCCGAAGGTCATTACCTTAATATTTTTTCCGAAAACACTTCCGCCCATCAAATATCACCCTTCGCTGTCCAGTTTCAAAAGACGAATGCAGTTTGGTTTGTCGATCTTCACCGGCGGATTGCACATAAGAGCGTAATTTCCTTCATAGTTGATCCTGAAGGTCCTGATCTCATTTGAATCATGGTTTAATGCGACATAATACTGATCACCCGGAAGAATATGAACCTGCTTGGGATAATCACCGCTGGTAGGAGTTCCGAAGGCGTAGGTAAGCTGCCCGTCCATGGCATTCCTCTTAAAGAAGGAGACCTCGTTCTTCCCGCCTACCGTTACCATCACAAGGCTCTCCGACTCGTTCATCTCAATAGAAGAGCATTCCGCTGTGGGATAATCACCGTTAATCGCATTTACGGTGTGTATCTGCCGGATCAGCGGCGCGTCATCAATGTTATCGTAGCTGTATACCTCAACGCATCTGTTCAGCTCTGTAAGGACATAGAGAAATCTGCCGTCAGATGAAAACTTCATTCCCCTGGGGCCCGCGTCCATCGTGCAGCGCACTATGTCTTCAAGCTTAAGCTGTCCCGTGCTGTAATCTACCCTGTAAACCTTGATCTGGTTAAGCCCTATGTCAGAAGCGAAAAGATACTTTTCGTCGGGAGAAAGCAGGACGCAGGTGACCTTCGGATGATCCAGCCTGTGCTCATTCTTGCTGATGGCAACGCCCTGGTGAAAGATACCGCAGGCTATTTCACCTATGGAACCGTCTTCATTCAGCTTCATGACGGTGACTCTCCCGTCGTGATAGCCGCCGACAAAGAGGAAACGCCTCTTTGAATCAACTGAGATGTAGCAGCCTCTGAGCCCTCCTGTCCACGCCTGATTTACCTTTGTGAGGTCACCGTTCTCATCGATGGAAAAGGCGACAACACCCTCGTCCGCTATGGAATAAAGGAATTTCCTGTCCTTTGATATACAGACATGAGACGGATTGTTCACCTGTGCCAAAGACCGGTTTGTAAGAACACCTGTCTCGGTATCTATGTCGTATACGTATATGCCCTTGCTCTTGTCAACGGTATAGGTGCCGACATAGGCTACATATCTTTCCTTTTGTTTCGCTTTCTTTTCTGCCATTTCAGTCACCCCCTGACTCTGCCTTCATCCTCAGAATGTCACCTTCCTCTGCAGGAGCGCCAAGATCTATGAAGAGCTCCTCCTTCGGATGGGGAGCGGATTCTGTCCTGACGCCGTCTTTTCTGTAAATGCCAAGCACCTTTACTATAACATTTTCGCCGTCGGGTTTCATCACTTCAACCTCATCACCTTCAGAGAATTTGTTCTTCTGGGTGATATGCGAAAAGCCTCTTTCATCCACGTCCATTACGGTGCCAAGATAAATATACTTCTGCTCATAAGTGCTTTCATCATATATCTGATCCTCATGGGTGGGCTTGTGATGATAAAATCCTGTTGTAAACTGACGGAAGGTGCATTCAGAGACCGCCTGAAGATATCCGCTTTTGTTCCTTTCGTATTTTTCGGGACTTTCAAAATAATCGTCTATCGCCCGTCTGTAAGCACGGGCAGTTGTCGCGACATAAAGCGCTGTCTTCATCCTGCCCTCTATCTTAAAGGAATCCACCCCGCTCTCGATCAGCGAAGGGATATGCTCGATCATACAAAGATCCTTTGAATTGAAAATGTAGGTTCCCCTCTCATTTTCAAATACCGGAAGATATTCCCCGGGTCTTGTCTCTTCTGTGACATGGTATTTCCATCTGCAGGGATGAGTGCACTCCCCGCTGTTCGCGCCCCGTCCGGTGAAATAATCGGAAAGAAGGCATCTTCCCGAATATGATATGCACATGGAGCCGTGAACAAAGGATTCTATCTCAAGCTCATCGGGTATGTGCTCCCTTATATCCTTTATCTCTTTAAGGGATAATTCCCTGGCCGTCACTACCCTCTTTGCGCCGAGGGAATGCCAGAAAAGAAAGGTCTTGTAATTCGTATTGTTTGCCTGGGTGCTGATGTGGATATCAATGTCGGGGCATATTTCCCTCGCCATCGAAAAAACTCCGGGATCTGCGATGAGAAGCGCGTCAGGCTTTATCCTTGAAAGGACTGAAAGATAATCCCCTATCCCTTCGATATCACCATCCTGCGGGATCACGTTTACCGTCACATAAACCTTTTTCCCACGGCTTCGGGCATAGGAGACCCCCTCAAGAAGTTCTTCATCAGAGAAGTTCTCCGCCTTCGCGCGGAGTGAGTACATATCGCCGCCCACATAGCAGGCATCGGCACCGTACCTTATGGCAGTCTTTAAGACCGAAAGTGATGACGCCGGGCAAAGAAGCTCCGGTTTTTTAATATTGTTTTTCATACAAGTTTAAGAGCAAGAAGTATCCCGTCCCCGAGGGGGAGAAGATCCGTCTGAAAATCGGGATCCCTTGATACCTCCCAAAGAAAGCTCCTTATCCTTTCATGAATAGTCCTGTCACGCCTTTCAACAAAAAAGCGCGATTCCATGACTCGTCCCTCCATAGAAACATTGTCCGAAAACAATATCCCGCCTTTCTCAAGAAGCCTCTTAAGATCCGGGAGCATCAGAGGATACTGTCCCTTGGCGGAATCAAGAAAAATGAAATCATAGGGTCCGGTTTCATCCTTTATTTTGGATACCGCATCGCCCCTTATGAACCTTATCCTTTCAGATATCCCGAGCTTTTGCCAGTTCTCCTCGGCTTCATCCGCCATTTCGTCATTATATTCAATTGATGTAAACGTGGCGGAGGGCTCTAAATAATGAATGATAAATGATGCCGAAAAACCAATGGCAGAGCCTATCTCAAGGAGCCTTTCCGGCTTTTTGCAGGAAAGCAGGAAGGAAAGTATATCCATAGTCTCCTCATCTATGACCGGGATCCCGCGCTTTCTCGCATCCTGATAGAGATCCGAAAGCTCCGCGGGAAGCGGCTTCCTTAAGGTTTCCGCAAAAACCGAAAACCGCTTTTCATCAATAGGCCACATCTTCTTCAGACTTCCATGATTATCGGGAGTATCATAGGGCGGCGGTTCGTCTCCTTCCAGACGAATTCAGAAAGCGCTGCCTTAAGTTCCGTTTTGATACGGTTCCAGTCGTTTACATTCTTTCTCGAAAGAGAGCTCATGCAGTCGTTTAAGACCTCCCTGGCGCTGTCCATCAGATCCTCGGCCCCTCTCACATATACAAAGCCCCTCGAAACGATCTCAGGCCCGGAAAGTACCAGAGCAGTTCCGGACTGAAGCGTCATTACGATAATGATGATGCCATCCTCCGCAAGTCGCTGCCTGTCCTTAAGTACCACGGAGCCGACATCCCCGACACCAAGCCCGTCCACCATGACGGATCCGGTATGGACCTTTCCGGTAACGGCAGCTCCCTCCTCATTTAGGGAAAGAACGTCCCCCGAGGAAAGGATGAAGATGTGATCGGAGTCATATCCCAGCGTCTTTGCTATCTGCGCGCCCGCCTTTAAGTGCTTGTACTCCCCGTGCATGGGGATGGCGTACTTGGGCTTCAAAATGGAGTAGATGAGCTTGATCTCCTCCTGGCAGGCATGTCCCGAAACATGAACATCCTGAAATACCACGTCCGCGCCCTTATGATAGAGTTCATTTATGACCCTTGACACCGCCTTCTCGTTTCCGGGGATCGGATGTGATGAAAAAATTACGGTATCAGAAGCCTTGATGGATATCTTCTTGTGCATCCCGTTGGCCATCCTTGAAAGAGCCGCCATGGACTCCCCTTGTGAACCGGTTGTAACAAGGCAGGTTTTGTTGTCCGGGTAATTCTTCAGCTCGTCAACCTGGATCAAAGTGTTTTCGGGAACGCTGATGTAGCCGAGATCCTGGGCGGTCGCCATGATGCTCACCATGGAGCGCCCGTCAATGGCACATTTGCGGCCGTACTTCTTGGCGGAATTGATGATCTGCTGGACGCGGTCAACATTTGAGGCAAAGGTCGCTATTATTATCCTTCTGTCCTGATTTTCAGCGAACAGATTGTCAAAGGTCCTCCCCACAGTTCTCTCTGACTGGGTGAAACCGGGACGCTCGGCATTTGTGGAGTCACAGCAAACTGCAAGAACGCCCTTCTTCCCTATCTCCGCAAAGCGCTGCAGATCTATCTGATCCCCGAACACGGGAGTATAATCCACCTTGAAATCACCCGTATGGACTACCGTCCCGGCGGGAGAATAAATAGCGAGGGCGGCGGCATCCTGGATGGAATGGTTCGTCTTGATGAATTCCACGCGAAAACAGCCCGCGTTGATGGATTGCCCGAAGGAGACCACCTTTCTTCTCACGCGGGTCATCAGCCCATGTTCCTCAAGCTTGTGATCGATTATCCCCATGGAAAGCCTGGTAGCGTACAGAGGCACATTTAATTGATCCATCACATAGGGGATTGCGCCTATATGATCCTCATGACCATGGGTAATGAAGATACCCTTTACCTTGTCCTCGTTCTCGAGGAGAAAGGAGATATCGGGTATCACAAGATCTACGCCCGGCATATCCTCTTCAGGAAATGCCATGCCGCAGTCGACGACTATAATGCTGTCGTCATAGCAAAAAGCCGTCATATTCATTCCTATGAGCTCGACTCCGCCCAAAGGGATGATAGATAGCTTCCCGTTTTTGCTGTTATTCAATTTTCAGTTCAACCTCCGTTTCGGAAAGCAATTCCGAAAAAACCTTCCCGAGAGATTGAAGGAGCGTATCATCCGTAACAGGCTCATAGAAGACATCACCTGATGC
>OMRF01000106.1 GCA_900313435.1 uncultured Lachnospiraceae bacterium
ATCCACATCCTTCGGGGGAACTATGAGCTTGTAGTTGATATTGAAGCCATGGGCGAACATGAGCATATTTCCTGCTTCAAGATTCGGCTCGATATCGGTCTTGTACATATCAGCCTGCTTCTCATCAGGGGTAAGTATCATGATGACATCGGCAGCCTTTGCCGCATCAGCGGTATTCATTACCGTAAGCCCCTGCTTCTTTGCTTTTTCAGCAGAGGGTGAGCCTTCGTAAAGACCGACTATGACATCAAGTCCTGACTCCTTAAGGTTCAGAGCATGAGCATGTCCCTGACTCCCGTAACCTATAATAGCGATCTTCTTTCCTTTAAGATTGTTGAGATCGCAGTCCTCCTGATAGAAAATTCTCGCCTGATCCGACATGATGATTTCCTCCGTTTCCTTTCTTTAATAATTATAAATAGATTATAGTTCCTGCTCTGCGGGCGGGTTGTAAGCCTTTCCGCCCCTTTTAAGACCCGTGATACCGGTCCGCGCAAGTTCAAGTATCTCATAGTCTGAGATCATATCAAGTACCGATTCAAGCTTACCGGTATGTCCTGTCACTTCGATCACCATGGTATCGTGTGTCACATCAACGACCTTCCCCTTGAATACGGTTATCAGGGAAAGGACCTCCTGTCGTCTCTCCGCCGTAACCGCGATCTTTACCAGCATGAGCTCCCGGGTGACCGAATCACCGGGTTCAAGCTCCGTAACATTGATAACGTCGCAGAGCTTTGCGATCTGCTTTTCGATCTGCTCAAGGATGAGCTCATCCCCGCTTGTCACGATGGTGATCCTGGTTATACGAGGATCTGAGGTGACATTTGCGCTGAATGAGTCGATATTGTAGCCTCGTCTTGAAAAAAGCCCTGAAATATGGCTTGTTACACCCGAGGTGTTTTCTACAAGGATTGAAAATACTTTTTTCATAAAATAGATCTCCAACCAAAAAAGCGATCTTTACAAATATAGCACTTTAATGCAGTAAGTCAATTGCCATGTGAAGCTTCTACCCCTGCTCGTCTCTTTCCTTAAGAGCCTCCATGAGCCCCGGTATGAACTGCTTCTTTCTTGAGACAACGCCTAAAAGTGATACTTTATCCTGTCCCTCTTCAGGTATATCGAAGGCATTAAGGAGAAGTTCCCTCGAATCCTTTCCGGCACAGAGCACATCAGAACTCTCCTCCATGATATTCGTAAGGAGCATATAGACCATATCAAGCCGCTGTGCCTCAAGCACCTTTTCGATGTATTTTGAAAGCGTCGGCTTTATGCTTTCTATCTGCTTTTCGCTCACGGCGTTGATCTGGGAAACACCGAAGGATATCTCTCCGTAGTGGAAGATCTTGAAATCCTGGAAGAATATCTCCTGCGCGCTCTTTCCGGAAAAGTCTGAGCCTGCTTCAAACATCTCGTTTGAAAGAATATCTATATCCTCTCCCGCTATCTTTGAAAGCACCTTCGCCGCCTCAATATCCTCACTTGTACAGGTGGGGGATCTGAACTTCAGCGTGTCCGAAAGAATGGCGCAGAGCATGAGCCCCGCGACATTTTTAGGTATATCCACACCATTCTCGTCATACATTTTTTTGATGATTGTGGAGGAACAGCCAAGAGGCTGGTTTCTGAAATAGATGGGACTCAAAGTCTCAAGCGAACCTATCTTGTGGTGGTCGATGATCTCAAGGATCTCCGCCTCCCCGATCCCGTTTACAGCCTGGGTCTTTTCATTATGATCGACCAGGATGACCTTCTTCCTCGGCATATTAAGAAGGTTCCGTCTCGAAAACATACCCACATAACGCGATCTTTCGTCAAGCACGGGAAAATCACGGTGCCTGATCTTTGACATTGTCTCCCTGACCTCATCCACCGTATCTGAAAGATCAAAGGTAATGAGTTTTCCCTTTGTCATGAAGAACCTGATCGGAATACTCTGATTGATGAGCCTGGCGACCGTATAAAGATCGTGGGTGGTGAGAATAAGAACGCAGTCACGACTCTCAGCTTCCTTTTGAACCTCACTTGAAACCTCGGAGACTCCCGTCACAATTAGACAGGAGGGATCCTTGGAAAGCGCGGCCATCTGTC
>OMRF01000107.1 GCA_900313435.1 uncultured Lachnospiraceae bacterium
CCCTTCTTGTCGAGTTCAGGAAGCGACTGACGGATGAGATCCTATCGAGATCAATGAAATGATTTACGAGTACAATACTCCGGATGATCCGCCATCAACAGGAGGTAGCAGCGATGGTGACACATCGCCAGAGGGTGAAGAAAACCAAGGCACACTGATACTTGACGCGACCTGCGCACCGCAGCAGATATCCTTTCCGCAGGATATAAATCTCCTGAATGAAGGAAGGGAAAACGCAGAATCCATCATTGATGATATCTGCTATGAGCACAATTATTATAAGCCGCGAATGTATCGGCAAAACGCACGCAAGGATTATCTGAATCTTGCAAAGTGTAAAAAAAGTGTTCCGCTAAAAAGATTCGTAAGGCGATAAAAAAGCAATTGCAGTATCTTCGCCGGGATTTAGGATATATTGATGACTTCATGGAGTGTGAGGATATCGAATTTACGGAGAAACAATTACAGCGGATACAATTGATCCGGGAAGGCTATCAACAACAGGAGTACATGTATCTCAACAATGTCCACAGCGTTCCAAATCGTATCGTCAGCATACGGCGGAGGTAATGATCGGAGACGAGCAGATACAGGAATGCCAAATAGAGAATCGGAGGCGGTAGATCGTGCAGAAGATCCGATGCGTGGTTGAAAGGATCACATACCAGAACCCGGAAAACGGATATTCAGTGCTCAAATGCCGGGTGAAGGATTACAGTGAATTGGTGCCGGTCATCGGCAATATGATAGATGCAAATGTGGGTTCCGTCCTGGTCTGCGAAGGCAACTGGAAGGTCGATGCCAAATACGGCAGACAGTTCGTGGCCGAGAACTGGGAAGAAACACTCCCTGCCACGGTTTACGGCATGGAGAAATATCTCGGCTCCGGACTTATCAAGGGTGTCGGACCGAAATTTGCAAAGAAGATTGTCCAGAAATACGGTGTAGATACCTTTGCCGTAATTGAGGACAATGTTGGGATATTAATAGAAATAGAGGGTATAGGCAGCAAGCGTGTTCAGATGATCGCCGAGTCCTGGCAGCGGCAGAAAGAGGTTAAGAACATCATGCTCTTTTTGCAGGATCATCAGGTATCTACATCCTATGCCGCAAAGATATACAAACAGTACGGGAATGACAGCATTTCCGTGATGAAACAGAATCCTTACCGGCTGGCTGATGATATCTGGGGCATAGGATTTAAGACCGCAGACCAGATCGCCATGAAGCTGGGATTTGGTAAGGAATCATATGTACGGCTTAGGAGCGGGCTCATGTACACGCTCTCGGAGCTTTCAAATGACGGCCATGTGTTTGCGGAGAAACAGCAGCTTATCGACAAGGCTTCAGAATTATTGGAGGCATCGCCTGAGACCGTGATCATGACCATGGACGAAATGCTCCGAAAAGAAGAGCTGATCCTTGAAAAGAATATAGTCCGTACAGATGAGGAGGGAAACAGGATTACAGCCATATATCTGCCGCCGTTTTTTTATGCTGAGGTGGGGGTTGCGGGTAAGCTTAAGAAACTGGCGTCTTCGCCTGCCGGCGACAAGCTTTATACAAGGCTCATGGAAGCGAGGAAAAGCTCCGGCAACGAGTCGCTTTCTGTTGATATAGAAGCTATACAGCGTAAGACTCATATGGAATACGACGATATCCAGGCGGCTGCCATAAGGACTGCGGCTACTGCAAAGGTAATGGTCCTGACAGGCGGGCCCGGAACAGGAAAGACGACTACAACCCACGGGATCATATCGGCATATATGGCTTACGGATTGAAGATATTGCTTGCGGCTCCGACGGGCCGTGCAGCAAAGCGTATGACGGAGGCTACCGGCCTTGAAGCGAAGACCATTCACAGATTGCTTGAATGCAAACCGCCGGAAGGATATCAGAAGAATGAAGAGAATCCGCTGGAAGGTGATGTGCTGATCGTGGATGAGTGCTCAATGATAGATATCGTGTTGATGAACTCTCTTCTGAAGGCCATTCCGCCTGCCATGCGCCTTATCATGGTGGGAGACATAGACCAGCTGCCAAGCGTGGGCGCGGGAAATGTACTTAGAGATATTATTGATTCGGGGGCGTTCCCTGTTGTTCGGCTTACAAGGATATTCAGGCAGGCACAGACGAGCCGTATCATTATGAACGCGCACCGCATTAATGAAGGTAAGATGCCGGATATCAGCAACGGGAAGAACACTGATTTCTTTTTTATGGAGAATGAGGATGCGGAAGCTTCGGTTCCGCAGATAGTGAAGCTTGTACAGGAGAATCTGCCCAATTATTATCATGTGGAGCCTTCACAGATACAGGTGCTTACGCCTATGCAAAGAGGCGTGGTGGGTGCGACAAACCTGAACCTGTCATTACAGGAAGCACTGAATCCGCCGGAACATGATATTTTCATGCGTGGCAGGGGCAAGGTCACTATGCCGAAGGAATGTCTCCGCCGGAGCGGATATGCTTTCCGTGCGGATGATAAGGTGATGCAGATCAAAAATAATTATGACAAGGAAGTATTCAACGGGGATATCGGGATCATAGAGTCCGTGAATGAGACAGATAGGACATTGAAGGTCAATTTTGACGGCAGGAGCATTGAATATGATGTGACGGAGCTTGATGAGCTGGTTCATGCCTATGCCACAACGATACACAAGGCACAGGGCTCGGAGTATCCGATCGTGGTAATGCCGATCATGATGAACCATTTCGTGATGCTTCAGAGGAATCTTATATATACGGGAATCACCAGGGCAAAGAAGGTGCTTGTGATCGTAGGGACCAAAAAAGCCCTTGCCTACGCGGTTAAAAATGTGACCGTGACGAAGCGGAATAGCTTATTGAAGGAAAGGCTGGCAGAATAGCCATAACTGATATGATAGATACAGAGATCAGAATCAGGGGCCTGACCCATACACGCGAGATAACAAGATGTTGCATATTATGATCAAAGTGAGGGGCTGCTATGACTATCATTTTTGAGAACGTCACAAAGGTATATGGCACAAAGACTGTCATTTCGGATTTTAATTTATCCGTGGAAGACAAAAGAGTATACCAGATCACTGGAGAGGCGGGCACCGGCAAGAGTACTGTATTAATGATATTTTTGGGAGAGGTAAAGCCTGATAGTGGTCGATTATCCCGAATGGGAGATTACAAATATCCTACACTGCAGAGTGCTTATGTACCGCAGCAAAGTCAGTTCCGTGAGAAGAAGAGTGCCGTGTGGCATGTAAAAAAGGCTCATCGCACAGTATCCACCGGTCGTGCCATAGAGGAATTGTCTTTTTTTCTGCCTGAGGAAAAGCTGAAAATTCCCATGAGTGAGCTTACCGGATCCGAGAAACGCTGTGTGGAGATAGTTCGGGCTCTTTGCGTTCCGGCAGATTTTATAGTCCTGGATGAACCATTTTATTCAATGGATGATAATCTGCAAAAGAGGGCGCTTTCATATGTGCTGGATAAACAAGGCTCAAGGCCCGTACTGATAGCAACGAGAAATGAGCTTCCAATAAAGGATTCAATAATTGTTCGATTATAAATTACCACAAAAACAAAAAACGGAAGCCATTTAAAAAAAAAGGTATTTAGCCTTTCTATTGGACAGAATAACCTGCCTGTGTGAAAATGTAAGCAGAAAAACAAAAGAAATACAGCACGGAAGCTGAAAACAAGTTACTATTCACGGTTTTTTCACGGAAAATTGCACCACAAGGAGTCGCTCATAGCGAAGCTGAACGAATTCTTTAGCCGGACCAGATTATAAATACAGGAGGTTTTATGACACTCAATCAGCTCAAATACGCCATCGCCATATCAAAAGAGAATTCTCTAAATGACGCCGCAAAGAAGCTCTTCATCTCGCAGCCGAGCCTTACCGGAGCGATGCATGCGCTCGAGGGTGAGCTTGGCTTTGATATTTTTATTCGTTCAAAAAACGGAATCACATTAACTACCAAAGGCACGGAGTTCATCGGCTACGCGAGGGCGGTGATCGAGCAGTACGATATATTGGACGCAAAATATGTGTCAAAGACCAATATCAAGAAGCATTTCAGCGTGTCGCTCCAGCATTATTCATTCGCCGTCAAAGCATTTATCACACTCGTTGAACAGTACGGCTATGATGAATACGAATTTGAGATACACGAGACCAAGACGCATGAGATAATAGAGAATGTCAAAAACCAGAAGAGCGAGCTTGGGCTTTTGTATATGAATGATTTTAACGAAAGGGTGCTTTCTAAGGTGCTTGCCGAGGCGGGGCTTGTCTTTGAGCCGCTCTTTGACTGCGGGATCTATGTATATCTCTGGAAGAAAAATCCGCTGGCAGTTGAAAAGATAAAGAGCGGTGAGCCTATTACCTTTGAAGAGCTTGATGAATATCCCTGCCTTGTATTTGACCAGGGCGAATACAATTCAGCTTATTACGCCGAGGAGGTCCTTAGCACCCATCAATACAAACAGATGATAATGGCGAACGACAGGGCAACGATGATAAACCTCATGAAGGGCGTAAACGGTTATACCCTGTGTTCGGGGATCCTCTGCGGGGATCTGAACGGAAAGGATTACTGCGCGCTGAAGCTCGATACGGATGAAAGGATGACGATTGGTTATATAGCCAGAAATTCATCTATCATAAGCGAGATAGGGCAGAAATATATCGAGGAGATAAGAAAATATAA
>OMRF01000160.1 GCA_900313435.1 uncultured Lachnospiraceae bacterium
GCCATGCATGGGATGTTCCTTGATCTTCGCAAATTCCTCAGGTGTAAGCTTCTCGGTCTTTGAAAGAATGTCCATCGGAACCAGCATCTTTCCGATATCGTGAAGGAGTCCCGCGAGAGTCAGTATATCAAGATCCTGTTTCGAGAAGCGAAGCCACTTCCCGAGAGCCCTCGCCACCATCGCTACGTTCAGACAATGAGCGTAGATCACATCATCATTGCTCCGAAGCCCCCTCAAAAGATCAAAGAGCTCTATTGTGGACCTGGACTGGAAAAGATCCTTAGACTGTGAAAGGAGTTCTTCCATTGACATATCCGACATCTCTCCATCCAGGAGGGCATTGAAATTGTCCCGAAGGGATGCAAGAGTGCGGGCATATATGATCTGAAGCTGCTGATAATCATGATCCATCGACAGCGCGTTCGTGAGGCCAAGATTGTCTGGAATAGTTGCGTGAACGCCTCTCCTTGGCGGATCGGGCTGCTCATCGGGCTCCGGTCCCGAATCCTGAAAAAGCGACGGTTGAGCAACAGGAGGCGGAGTAAAGGACTTGGGTGCAGGTGCCGGAGCAGGCGCTGGAGCAGGTGCAGGTGTGGGTGCAGGTGCAGGCGTGGGTTCGGGTGCGGGCGCGGGTTGCACTTCAACCGGCGAAGCCTCATCCTCAATAGATACCGTTTCTATCCTGTAGAAGGACAGCCGCGCGATAAGCTGACCGGTCATTTCGCTCCCCTTTTCAGCGATAACCTGTCCCCTCTTTGTAATGATATCCGCCGCGGCTACCATTCCCGGTCTAAGCTTTGAAACCTCAACCTGTCTCATTATCCGGCTTCCCCCTAAATTGAAACATTAAAAATGTCTGATGTCAGAATATCCCCTTGTTTATCTTATCGATGATGATCGGAAGCTCTGTGTCTATCTTGTCATTATCTATCTGGCAGGTGCCTGCGTTTGTATGACCGCCGCCGCCGTAGGAAAGACAAAGTTCACCGATATCATATTTTGAATTGCGGTTGATGATGGACTTTCCTATCATGACCGCCGTGTTCTGCTTCTTAAAGCCCCATGCGACATGGATCGAGATCTCTATCTCAGGATGCATCGCATATACCATAAAGCGGTTTCCGGTGTAGATAGTCTCCTCATTTCGAAGATCTATCACAGCGACCTTGTCGTATATCTTCACAAGTCTCTCAAGCTGCTCCTTGAAAAGATCCTGCTGCTTGAAATACATATCCACGCGTTCCTTCACATCCGGAAGAGCCAGCACCTGATCAATGTTGTGATCCACGCAGTAATCAATGAGTTCCATCATCAGGTCGTAGTTTGAGATACGGAATTCATGAAACCTTCCAAGTCCCGTCCTCGCATCCATGATGAAATCCATGAGCACCCAGCCGGTGGGATTCAATATCTCCTCCTCGGTGAAATCGGCTGAATCGCCCTTGTCAACGGCCTCCATGATCTCAGGGGTCACGACCTTGAAGCGCTCCGCCCCGCCGTAATAATCATATACGACACGGGCAGCTGATTTCGCGCCGCCGACTATCACGAACTTTCCCTGATATGCCTCTGAATTGTTCCTTGTAAGCTCGCTCTCGTGATGATCAAAGGCAAGCCCCACCCTGGGATCAAAGGGAAGATTTGTTGTAATATCATTTTCCGTGATATCTATCTTCCCGTCCTGCACATCCTTCGGATGCACGAACTTGATCTCGTCTATCATGTCGAGTTCCTTGAAAAGCATCGCGCAAACGAGTCCGTCGAAATCACTTCTTGTAATGAGTCTCTTTTTCCCCATCTTTATGTCCTCTTTCTTCAAGAATAATATATATAACCTTCCATATAATACACCATATCTGCTATAATGGCTATAAATGTTTTTGAATGATTTTTCCAGAGGAAAATGCCATGAAAAACGGAAAATACCAGATAGGTGTCCTTTGCGGCAACACCCAGACCGACCACCCCTACAGACTTCTGAAACGGATCTATGAGGGACTGGACAAGAAAGAATGCGATGTTTACTTCTTCCTCGGAACGGAGAGCGAGAGCTTCCTCCGGGGGCATTCCTATGGTGACAAATCCTACGATTATCAATATCTCTACATATATGACTACAGGGAGTTTCTGGAACTCGACGCGATGATAGTGTCTTATGGCACCATCTGCATCTATAAGCCCCGGGCCGCCCATATCTCGAAGAAGCTCTTCTCTCTTGACATTCCCATCATCCTACTTGAAGAAGTGGCACCGGAAGGGACAGATCTCATCTACCTCATATCCGACAACTACGAGGGGCAGGCTTCCGTCGTGCGGCACCTTATAGAGGAGCACCAGCTTAAGAACATTCTCTATCTCCGCGGACCTGTTGGAAACCGCGACGCGGACGAGCGCTTCAGAGCTTATCTTGACGAGATGGAAGCTCACGGGCTTGAGGTACGGGATGAGATGATAGGCACCGGAGACTTCAACGAAAGCGTTGATGTGATAGTCGAAAAGATGCTCCTCGACAATCCGGGTGCAGAGGCTATAGTGTCAGCAAATGACGAGATGTGCCACGGTATATACCGTGCATGCCAGAAGGCGGGTCTTGTCATAGGAAAGGACATAGCGGTCACAGGCTTTGACAATATAGAAAGCGCGCAGTATATGAAGCCGCCTCTGACTACGGTCCGTCAGGAATCGGATCTCATGGGGATCGAGGCCGCAAAGAAATGCCTTGCCGTACTTAAAGGCCGGGAGGCTTCCTCCGAAAGGCTTCCGGTGCGCTTTATCGAGCGCGCTTCCTGCGGAGGCAGCTACGATCCGGAATCCGAAGCAGCTATTCGCAAGGACTCGGACGAGACCGTTCCGATGCAGTCAATATCAGACCGCATGGAAGCCTACCACAATTTCCAGACAAATATCTGGCTTGGCTCCGTACTTGTCAGGAGCCTGATGGAGGAGGACTCGGATGAAGCCTCGTTCTTTACTGCCGTCGCAGACAGGATGAAGATCCTTGGAGCGAAAAGATCCTTCCTTTTCCTCGGTGACCCGGTGAGATACAACAGTATCACTGACTGGAAGAAACCCGAGAACTTCAGGCTTGTGATGAAGCAGGACGCGGATATGGCTGAAGGCTACGGTCCGGACGACGCTGTAGAGATCAATGACGAGTGTCCCCTGCAGGACATAGTATCCGTCAAGGGACCGGGAAGACAGCTCATGAACTTCCTGATCTATGACAGGGAAACGCAATACGGCATTCTGATGGTTGAGATCGAGCCTGAGGATGTGCGTTATTTCTATATAATATCCCTTCAGATCGGAACAGCGCTGCATTTCTTTGAACTTACAAATCAGCACAGAGCCTTCCAGAGTGAGCTTGAATCAAAGAACAGGGTCCTCGAATGGTCTTCGACCCACGACCCTCTCACCCAGCTCTACAACAGGGATGGCTTTGTCAAGGAGATAGATTCGTTGCTCAGGAAAGGCTTTGAAGGCCGCCTCACCGTGCTCATGGCAGATCTTGACCACTTAAAGCAGATCAATGACAAGCTCGGCCA
Source organism: uncultured Lachnospiraceae bacterium (assembly GCA_900313435.1). Taxonomy (GTDB): domain Bacteria; phylum Bacillota; class Clostridia; order Lachnospirales; family Lachnospiraceae; genus RUG306. Next base: position 3,546 of record OMRF01000160.1, read on the forward strand.
TGCCGCTGGGGATGATGCTATCATCAGCGCCGCGAACATCCTGAAAAAAGCTGTTGAGGATAACGGGATCGTCTGTCGTTCCGGCGGGGATGAATTCTATATCATCTATACCAGGAAGGACGATGAGGATATTGAAGCAAAGCGCCTCACCATCAAAGGGATGTGTGAAGACTTCAACAAGCACTCCACGAGAAAATTCATTCTCTCGATCTCCGTCGGTATCGCCGACGCTGAAGGACTCACTGTCGATACCTATTCGGATTATTTCACCGAGGCAGATAACTCGCTCTATGACGCGAAGCTGCTCCGCCCCCGCAGCGTGATCCGGAGAAAGTCAACAGGCTCTAAAGAAACGGAATCCGATCAGTAATAATGGAAGACAACGTAGAAAAGTCAAACAACAAAAGACTCTCCGGCAGAAGTGTGATCGTCATACTTGTCTTTTTTGCAGTCTTTTTCCTGATGGCGCTGTTTTTCGGTATCGCCCGAAAGAGTAACAGCGATACCGGGATGATCCTGATCGGCTTCTTTTGTTGTGTCTTTGCCGCCCTTACGGTAGTCCTCCTCCTTATGCTTTACTATATCCTGAAGGATCACAGAGGGGCAAAAGTCGAGAATGACAATGAAATAAAGGAGCTTTCCGAAGAAAAAAGCCGTGAGGAAGATATCCTGCTTCAGAATCAGCTCGTCATAGGAAATATGCGCCAGTTCATCTGGGAGATGGATCTTTCCACCGGGGACGCCGTGTTGATCGAGACTGAATACTCGAAAAGAAGATGCATGGAGCACAAGCTTCCCTCAGACAGGACAAAGGTCTTTTCTTTCATTGTGAAACGTGCGGATGAGGAATCAAAAAAGATCATTGAGTCCTCTATTGAACTTCTCAGACAAGGTCGCGAGATAAATGACGTTATCCGCTATACTCCTGAGGCAAACATTCCTGACAGGATACTCCGTTTTCATATGGTCCCTGTCAGATCGAAGAACGGCGTAGTAGAAAAGGCCGTCGGCACGACACGGGACATCACCGAGGAAAACTTCAGATCCGGCGAATTCCAGAGAGCGCTCTCCTTTTTCAGAGCGACCCGCAATCCGAAGCTATATCTTGCCTGCCGCATCAATCTCACGAAAAACTTCCTTGTCGAAAGCCGCCCCGACATGCCCTCCTACAGGGAAACCTTGACCTATGACGAGATCACCCGCACGGGTCCGGGCTTTCTCGGAGAACTTGACGATGGCAGAAAGGTATCCGAGATACTTGAACGGAATGCGCTGATCCAAAGCTATGCCGATGGAAACAGAAAAAATACCTTTATCATCAAGCAGCGCATAAGCGGCAACATAGTCTGGGTAGAGGTCACTGTTGTTCTTCTTGAAAACCCCGAAACAGGCGACATAGAGATGTTCTTTTATGCGATCGACGTGACAGAAACAGAGATCGAAAGAAGGATCATCTCCCTTCTGACCCAGGATGTCTATGACCATGTCGTCGTTATCAACCCCTACAATTCCTCTGTCCGTTTCATGGGAAAATCGCCATCCCCGACTAGGAATGGTCTCGAAAAGTTGATAGATTATTCCTCTTATCTCGAGCTTACAGTCGAAGAGAACGTCTGCAAGGAGGATCGGGAACGCGTGCTCTCACAGCTCAGTCTTCCTTCCATCAAGTACCATCTCAAAGAAAAGGATTCCTACTCCACCACTGTAGAGTGGGTCGGTAATGACGGAAAGAAGGTTTGGAAACTTCTTCAGTACTTCTATCTTTCAAATTCAAGGGACATGATCTTAGCCTGCGCCTCCGATGTAACAGTACATCACGAGAAGGAACAGTCAATGATCACCGACCTTAGAAATGCTCTTACGAAAGCAAAGAGCGCAGACGTTGCAAAGAGCCAGTTCCTCTCAAGGATAAGTCATGATATCAGAACACCTATCGCCGCGATATTGAACCTCACTGATTTTGCGGCCCAGGATATAGATTCACATGAAAAGCTCGCTGATGACATTTCAAAGATCAAAACCTCCGGTACCTTCCTGCTCTCGCTCATCAATGATGTCCTTGATGTCTCAAAGATCGATTCAGGTGTGATCGAGCTCCATGACGAAATATATTCTCTCGGGCAGTATCTTACAAACATAGAAAATATCATAAGTCCAATGTCAAACGACAGATCTGTTTTCACAAATGTCAAATCGGATTTCGGTGATATAAAAGCAATAGTCACGGATTCCGTGAGGCTCAATCAGATCACATTGAACCTCCTTTCAAATGCCATGAAGTATACTCCTTCAGGAGGGCGTGTCTCCTTCTATGCAAAGGTCTCTCCCCTTCCAAAGGATTATGATGCCGCAGGGAAGAAGGATGTCGATACGCTCCTTGCATTTGATGTAGAGGACACCGGGATCGGTATGTCAGAGAAATTCCAGAGGCATATGTTCGATGAATTCTCCCAGGAGGACTCAAACCCTCTGAGAAGCAACAAGATTGCCGGGACCGGGCTTGGCCTTGCAATAGTGAAAAAACTCATAGACCTTATGGGCGGGACCATTTCGGTTCAGTCGGCTCTTGAAAAGGGAACTTCAATTCATGTTGAGCTTCCCGTAAAGGTTGCAAACGATGACCTGACGGCTAAGGAAAAAACCATCGAAGAATCAGCCTCCGAGCCTATCAAGGGTCAGATCCTCCTTGCCGAGGACAATGAGATCAATGCCATGATAGCGGACAGGATCTTCAAGGATATCGGAGTCTCAATGGATCGCGCGGCAGATGGAGCGAAGGCTCTGGAACTTTTCACCGGTCATTCGGAAGGCTATTACGATGCCATCTTCATGGATATACAGATGCCTGAGATGGACGGCTATCAAGCAACACAGGCGATCCGTTCAGCAGACCGTTCTGACAGCGCTACAATTCCCATAATCGCTATGACCGCCGATGCCTTTACCGGCGCAATGAAGAAGGCTCTCGAAAGCGGCATGAACGACTACACCACAAAGCCTCTTGATACCAATAAGATCAGAGCTTTGCTCCATAAATACGTAAAAAAGAATAATTGAAGGGAGATCATTAAAAAATGAAGGAACTGATGCTCGGAAACAAAGCCGCGGCAAGAGGTCTCTACGAGGCCGGCTGCGCATTCGTTTCAAGCTATCCGGGTACTCCGAGCACGGAGATCACAGAAGAAGCAGTAAAGTATGATGACATATACTGCGAGTGGGCGCCTAATGAAAAAGTAGCTCTTGAATCAGCCTTCGGTGCATGTCTTGCAGGAAAGCGGTCCTTTGCCGGGATGAAGCATGTAGGCCTCAACGTGGCTGCGGATCCGCTCTATACAATGTCCTACACCGGCGTTAACGCGGGACTCGTTATCGGCGTGGCTGACGATCCGGGGATGCATTCCTCTCAAAATGAGCAGGACTCAAGACATCACGCCATAGCCTCGAAGGTTCCCATGCTCTCTCCCTCAGATTCCGCCGAGGCAAGGGAATTCGTCCTTCGGGCCTTTGATATATCAGAGGAATATGATACCCCTGTACTTCTCAAGATGTGCACAAGGGTATCCCACAGCCAGTCTGCCGTTGAGACCGGCGATAGAAAAGAGTGTTCAAAGCCCTACGAGAAGAACATCTCAAAATACGTAATGACTCCCGCCAACGCGATCCGCCGCCATCCCTTCGTAGAGGAACGGATGAAAAAGCTCATTGACCTTGCGGAAGAAAGCGAGCTCAACCGTATTGAAGGCACCGGCAAAGAAAAAGGAATAATATGCGACGCCACCTCCTACCAGTATGTAAAGGAAGCTACGGAAGGAGACAGCTCTGTATCAATACTTAAGCTTGGAATCGTAAACCCTCTCCCCGTAAAGAAGATCCTTGATTTTGCGAAAGATAAAAAGGAACTCTTCGTGGTCGAAGAGCTGGATCCCATCATAGA
>OMRF01000331.1 GCA_900313435.1 uncultured Lachnospiraceae bacterium
GGTTTTGAAATGAAAACAGATCTTATAAAGCTTGATCTTCAGTTTTTCGCTCACAAGAAGGGAATGGGCTCGACCAAGAACGGTCGTGATTCCGAGTCAAAGAGGCTTGGCGTAAAGCGCGCTGACGGTCAGTTCGTAAAGGCAGGTAATATCATCACAAGGCAGCGCGGAACACGCATCCATCCCGGAAACAATGTCGGAAAGGGCGGCGACGATACGCTTTTTGCTCTGATAGACGGAAAGCTCAAGTTTGAAAGGCTTGGCCGCGACAGGAAGCAGGCTTCAGTTTATCCTGTTGAGTCTGCGAAATAAGGATAATCAATAGTATTTGTTTTTACCGTCCGGCTGATCTTTTCTTCAGCCGGATGTTTCGTTTTGGAGAGTTTGTTTTGGCTTATTCTTTTATTGACAGGACAAAGATAAGGATCAGGTCCGGCAAGGGCGGAGACGGTCATGTGAGCTTTCACCGGGAGAAGTTCGTCGCAAACGGCGGACCGGACGGCGGTGATGGCGGAAACGGCGGGAATGTCATCTTTGAAGTTGATCCCGGCATGAATTCGCTCTCTATGTACCGGCACAGGATGAAGTTTTCCGCGAAAGACGGCGAGGATGGCGGCAAAAGCCGCTGCCACGGAAAGAATGGCGAAGACATCATACTGAAAGTTCCGAAGGGCACGGTCATATATGACGATGAGACCGGAAAGGTCATATCCGATATGTCGGGAGATAACCTGCGGCAGATCATATTAAAGGGTGGAAAAGGCGGCCTTGGTAATATGCACTTTGCGACTTCAAGAATGCAGGTGCCGAAGTTCTCGACTCCCGGCGGCGAGGCAGTAGAGACCATGATAAGGCTTGAGCTTAAGATGATAGCCGATATCGGGCTTGTAGGCTTTCCGAATGCAGGGAAATCCACTCTGATCTCGGTGCTTACGAACGCGAAGCCTGAAATAGCCGATTATCCCTTTACGACGCTTTCCCCGATCCCCGGGGTCATGGATACGGGGGACGGCAGGAGTGTGGTGATAGCGGACATTCCTGGGCTTATAGAGGGCGCGTCGGAGGGCGTCGGACTCGGTCATGAGTTCCTCCGCCATATCCAGCGCACGAAGATCCTGCTCCAGCTCGTGGACCCGATGGCTTTGGATGAGGGCAGGAATATAATCGATGACATCAAGGTCATTAATAATGAGCTTTCAAAATATGACGATATGCTTTTGAAAAAGCCTATGATCATAGCGCTTTCAAAAGCTGATTGTCTGACAAGCGAAGAGAAAGAGGAGAAGCTTTCCCTTATCAGAAATGAATTTCCCGACTATGAAGCGGTCGCGTTTTCCTCGCAGTCCAAAGAGGGGCTTAATGAGCTTAAAGACCTTCTTATAAAGGCGGTCGAAAAGAACAGGGAAGAGGAAGTTGTCTTTGAATCCGAATTTGATCCCATGGAGCTTTCGGTAAGGGCACTTTCCTATGAGGTGAGAAAGAACGAAGAGGGCGAGTATGAGGTCATGGGGCCCAAGATCGACAGGCTTCTTGGCTATACGAACCTTGACAGCGAAAAGGGTTTCAACTTTTTCCAGAAATTCTTTGAAAATGAAGGGATAATAAAGGACATGAAGGCTCTCGGAATGAAAGAGGGCGATACTGTGAACGTGGGAGGATATCTTTTCACATATTATGAATGATATTACAAATAAGCAGCGGGCCTTTCTTTCAGGCCTAGCGGTAAATGAAAAGGCGATACTGGAACTTGGGAAGTCGACCGTTACTCCGGAGTTTACGGCTGCCCTTGATGAAGCGCTTGAAAAAAGGGAACTTGTGAAGATCACAGTATTAAAGAACTGCGATCTCGAGATTGGTGAAGCCGCATCAACCCTTGCTGCACGGACAAAGAGCAAGGTCGTACGTGTCATAGGGAGAAAGATAGTATTCTACCGTCCGGCGAAAAAGCCCGTGATAGTGCTTCCGAAGGGGTGAACCATTGAAAAAAGGTATACTCGGAGGAACCTTTAATCCCATACATATGGGGCATATCAATGCAGCGCTCTCGGCAAAAAGACAGCTTCAGCTTGATGAAGTTATTATAATGCCCTCCGGAGACCCGCCGCATAAGGAGGTCAAGGGAAGTGTCACAAAGAACGCTCGTTTTGAGATGACGAGAAGGGCAGTAGAGCAGTATGAAGACGAGGGCCTTCATTTTTCCGACTTTGAATATCGTTTTTCAGGAGACACCTATTCCTATATCATCCTTGGTGAATTCAAGAAGGAAAATCCTGCTGATGAACTCTGGTTCATAATTGGGGAGGACTCCCTCCTTACCTTTCAGCATTGGGTCAGACCCGAAACGATCGCAAAATATGTAAATCTTGCAGTCCTTCCAAGGAAGGATGAAAAGACGAAAAAGGCGCTCAAGCGCACAGATCTTTTAAAGAAGGCAAAAGAGGTCTCCGAGCAGTTTAATACCAGAGTCGAGGTCATCGACTCGGAGCTCTTTGATGTATCATCCTCTTATCTTCGTGATGAGCTCTCAAAAAGGCACTTCGGAGAGGACTTTTCCGATGAGCTTTCGGCCGATATCCCCAAAGGAGCGCTTTCATATATCAAAGAGCATAGGCTTTATGAAGATATAAGACTTACCGGGCCGAAAGTGTCCTTTGACTATGAGGAAGCCAGGAAGAGCCTAAAGAACAGGCTTTCAAAGAAGAGATATCAGCATAGCTTAAGAGTATCAGATACTGCCTTTTCCCTTGCTCTCAGGTATTCTTATCCTGCATATACAGCAAGGGTCGCCGGACTTCTTCATGATTGTGCGAAGGATATTCCGGAAGATGATTATTTTTCAATAATGAAAGACAACAAGCTGGAGGTATCAAAGGCTGAGAAGAGATCGCCTTATCTTCTTCATGCGAAGGTCGGAGCCTTGATCGCAAAAAAGGAATATGGCATTACCGATCCCGATGTGCTGGCTTCCATTAGGACACATACCACGGGGGAGCCTGACATGTCTCTTCTTCAGAAGATCATCTTTGTTGCGGACTATATCGAACCCGGACGGGACAAGGCGATGCGGCTTTCCGAGATACGGGAGATGGCATTTTCGGATATTGATCTTTGTGTGAGGGAAATACTTTTTGATACGCTGAAGTACCTTGAATCCACAAAAAGCGATATTGATCCCGCTACGCGGGAGACGTATGAATACTATAGAAGGGAGTTTCAAAATGGGTGAGTTAAAAGACGAAAAGGAAGTACTTAAGACTATATACAATACTCTTGATCAGAAAAAGGGTGAGGATATAGAGATCATCGATATCGGTCATATTTCCGTGATCGCCGATCATTTTGTGGTGGCGAGCGCGAACAATATCAACCAGCTCCACGCCATGGCGGATGCAGTAGATGAAGAAATGACAAAGCGCGGGATCGAGGCAAAGCAGATAGAGGGAAACAGAAACTCAACCTGGATCCTGATGGACTACGGTGATATCATAGTTCATCTGTTTTCCAAAGAGGACAGGCTTTTCTACAACCTAGAAAAAATATGGGTCGACGGAATAAAGATAGACCCGTCGACCCTGTGAAAATATTTATTTGATAAAGCGAAGGACACCGAAGACCTTGCCGACTATCTGGCAGTCCCTCACGTAGATAGGTGACATTGTGTCATTCTCGGGCTGAAGCCTGATCATATTATCTTCACGGAAGAAACGCTTCACAGTTGCGCTGTCGTCTATTAGGGCGACAACTATCTGACCGTTTATCGCAGTGTCGCAGCGCTCGACCATGATGGTATCGCCGTTCAGGATCCCTGCGTTCACCATACTGTCACCCCGTACACGAAGCATAAAACACTCGTTCTTCGGGACATATTCCGCAGGGAGAGGATAATAATCCTCAATATTATGCTGCGCCAATATTGGCTGTCCGGCAGCGACCTGACCAACAAGGGGAACATTCACTGTCTCCCTTCTCGTCAGATTGAAATCATCATCCACGATCTCTATAGAACGTGATTTCGAAGGATCTCTCCTGATATAACCTGCCATTTCAAGTTTTTCAAGATGATTGAATACGGAGGATGTGGATTTTAAAGACATCTCTTCGCATATTTCCCTGACAGTAGGGGGATAACCCCTTTCCAGGATGCACTTTTTCAGATATTCCAGGATCTTCTGCTGTTTCTCGGATATATTTCCCTTTTCCATAAAATAAACCTCCTTATGGAAGTAAGTATAACACAAGCCTTCCGACAAGGCAAACAAATTTTCGAAAAAATTTGTTCAACCCTCTTGACAAACACCTGTTCTGAAACTATAATGCATTCCAGAACAGATGTTCAAGCTTGTGGGCGGGAGGAGTAGCCATGAAAAGCAGAAGTTTATCAAGAAAATATATGAGAATTGCAGCATCCAAAGCGGTTTTATTATTTGCTATCGCTA
>OMRF01000227.1 GCA_900313435.1 uncultured Lachnospiraceae bacterium
CATGAGCCCTTGAAGCCCGTGTGTCCTGTCAGAAAAACTTTTTTCCCGTTAAACCAGTCAAGAAACATACTATTAGCCCCTCTTCCAGCAATCCACAACATTAAGGATAGAAACATAACCCGCCACCGCCGCCGAGATGATGACAAGCGGACGATAGTCAAGAGGCTTCTTTCCTTCCTCCTCCACCCTCTCAGTCTCATGCACCAGCAGTGAGATAATGACAAATATCAGTGAAAAATAAGTAAATATCGAGGTACGGTAGCCTGATTCGTATATCGTCGGCGAGAAGCCCATGGCCGCTGTTGTCGCAAAGCCGACCACAAAAACTATGACATTTAAAAAGCCTTTTTTTAGATCATCACGAAATGCCACAAGTATGGCAAAAGAAAGGATCAGAAGCATCAATCCCCCACAAAGCAGGATTCCAAAGGTTTGCGGATCCTTTAGATGAACCTCGTACACATCTGTCGTGACAAATACTCCGGAATAAACAAGATGTATCGCGAAAAGAAAAGCCACGGGCAGGCAACAAACAAGCTTTGATATGACATGCCCCGCCCTCTTGATCGAAAGAAAAGCAAGGATCGCCGTAAAGATGATAAACAGCGCATTGGGTGTCGTCACAAATATCTTTACGCAGCGATTGATTCCGAGATACAGTCTCTTGATAAGTGAGAGTGTATCGTAGCCCTCGAAAAATCTGACTTCTATCGCCGCTCTCGCTCTTATACCGGGAGACATCATGATGATAGCAATATTTAATACGCCAAGGATGACGGCAAATAGGATGATGAGAAGCTTTCTTCTGTCTGCCGTCCTCTTTAAGAACATGACAAAGGTCTCATAGATGAATACGCATATCATGAGAACCGCAAGCAGCTCATGGTTTGACGCAATGAGCATGGAAAGATAGAAAAATACGAGAAGATACCACTTCGTCTTTTCGGAATGCATAAGCTTTCTGAAAAGGAAGAATGTAAGAAGGCCGAAGAAAACAGGCCAGACATAGGTCATCGTGGTACATATCCAGCCTGCCTCAGACTGATTCATTACAGGATAAAGCGCTATCAGGAAGAAAGGAAGATATCTCTCGCTCCCATTTGAGTCGGTTATCTCCGTAAGAAGATAGGGCATCGAGGAGACAAATATGATGTCTAATACGACCCAGACGGCAGGCGCCTTCAGCACAAAGTATCCTATCAGCTCCTGGATATACCTTGAGGACCAGGCATTGTACCTGAAACTCACCCATTCAAAGCAGGAGAAGCCGGAATTGAGTTCTCTGTTAATCGAATCGTCACCGTAATCCAGCGGCATAAAGAGGTGCATGATGATGACGCCGAGGACAAAAAGAGCGTATATAACAAGCCATTCGATTTTCTGCTTTTTCTCAAGCGGCTTTGACATAAGATCTCCTTTAGCGTTTTTTAACAAACACAATCCAAATAATGATACTTCTACGGGCTTCTTTAGTCAAACTCTTTCCGACCTTGGCGGCGTTGACAAGCTTCCTTTTTCTGAGATAAAATCGCAGGTGGTCGTGCCATTCCAAGGAGGAATTTGCGGTAATGAAAGCTTTATTTGAAAAGATCAGATATGTTTTTTTAAGATTTCCTTTTCTTAAGTATATACTGCTCTTTCTCCTTTATTTTTCAATGGAATATCTCCTGCTCTCTGCCCAGTGGTTCCCTTCAGACGAGCTTGACATAATGATAGCGGGAAGGGATCTGACAGACGGATATCAGCTCTATACGGATTATTCCTCCCAGCACATGCCCTTTTCCTATTACATCAGTGCCTTCTTTTCTCTCCTTGGGGCAAGGACCGTGTCTCATCAGCGGATATGCTTTTATATTTTCTACTCCCTTATGTGGACCCTCATGGTCTTCCTTTACGGAAAGGAAGAAAAGAAGCGCGCCATAGCGCTTTACCCGATACTTTATATCTTTGTCTCATGTTCCTACGACTTCGGTACCGTCATCCTCTCAGAACAGATCTCAGGAATAGGCTTTTGCTTCCTCTTTCTTGAATTCCTTCAGTTTTACAGAACAAAGGAGCTTAAGGCAAAAAGCTATTTCGTGATTTCATGGTCCGTCCTCCTTACCTTAGGTACCATGTTTATCTCGGCCTTCGGGCTGTTTTTGATAGCTCTTGCTGTCCTTATACTTGAGATATACTGGGAGATAAGAAAAAAGGAGAGCTTTCTCCCCTGGTTCCTTCGGATGCTGAAGAGGTATCTTCTCCTCTTTTTTGCCATCATAGTTCCCTGGGTCATAATGCTCATATATTATGCCGCAAACAATCTGCTTAATATGGTGGTCTTCTCCACATACACCTACAATACCGAGATATATTCCAAATACAGCGGTTTCGGAGGAAGTATCGGAGATGCACTAAAAATGGGCTTTGTCAGTATATTCAAAAATCTAAAGGATGATGTAAAAATCCTTATCGCTCCCGATGGCCGGATGGAGTTTGCGCGGGCAGCACTTTCCATTCTCATCTTCATCCTTTTTGTCTGCTTCCTTGTCTATGCCGCAAGAAAGATAAGCATCTTTGTCTCCATCGTCTCGTTTCTCCTTGTGGTGACACTTGCAGTGCGGGGAGTTCTCTTCTTAAATTCTTTCCACAACGGAACCGCCATCATGGTGATCTGCCTTTTTATAGCGCTGTTCTTCGGAAATGTGGTTTTTGTCCGATGGGAAAAGAGGCGAGGCCTTTCCGTGAGCATAAAGGTCATCTCACTTGCTTCTATCGCCTTCATGGCACTCTTTTACCTTCGTTTCGCAGAGCTTACAAGTCCTTCCCAAAAACAGGGGGATGTGGCCGCCGCAGAGGCTATCGAAGCCATCACGGACAAGGGAGAAGTCGTCTGGAACAATACCTTCATGCTAGACCTTAACATGAATTCGGATCGTCCCATGATCTGGAATGTGGGGATAACACCATGGGGTTGGGAAGCTCTTTCTGATCAGGTCTTTCCTGTCATTAAGGAAAACCGCCCCAGAGTCATTGTTTTTAATCCCGGCCACGAGGTTTGGCTATGGGATATTGATGATTACGCGACTGAGCTGATAGACTATGTGGAAGATAATTATACAAATCTTTCATCATCATATATCTGGAATTATACGCCGGAAACCTCTGCGGCGATCAGTATGGGCTACGGCGATTATCCCTCTTATGTGTATATTCGGAATGATTATTATGACGAGGCAATTGAAAAGCTTTCGGCCGGAGGTGATCGAAAATGAAGGTAGTTCTTCTTGCAGGCGGTTTGGGCACTAGGATAGGTGAAGAGTCCGTATACAGACCCAAGCCCATGGTGGAGATAGGCGATGATATGCCGATCCTCTGGCATATCATGAAGGAATATTCTTATTACGGCTTCAACGAATTTATAATATGCGCAGGCTACAAGCAGGAATATATCAAAAACTGGTTCAACGATTATTTCCTGAGGGTGAGTGATGTGACATACGACTTCACCAACGGAAACAATGTAGTCATACACAACTCCCATGCGGAGCCCTGGAAAGTGACTGTGGTCGATACGGGCCTTAATACAATGACCGGAGGACGCGTAAAAAGGATACAGCCATATATAGGTGATGAGACCTTCATGCTCACCTATGGTGATGCGGTATGCGATGTC
>OMRF01000168.1 GCA_900313435.1 uncultured Lachnospiraceae bacterium
CTTGAGTCTTCAGAGGCAAAGCCGAGGACCGATCCGCCCAGATTCAGCATCGCTGCTTCAAAGGAAAGTCTGGTCCTTGTAGAAGGCTCATAAAAGAGGGTGGCGAGTTTTTTTCCGGCGCAGGCATGGGCGTATTTTTCCCTGTTTGCTTCGATGTCTCCGGCAAGATCCATAAGCGATTCCAGCTCTTCAACGGAGAAATCGAGGGGGTTCATGAGATGACGCGGTTTCTTGTCCAAGGGTGACCTCCTTTTGAATCGGTTTCATTCCTCTGATATGATACCTTTTTTTCACCCTGTGTGGTAGGGCTTTTTTGATCAGAAGGCAAAGGCCGTTAATTGTCGTTTGACAAAAGGATAATGTCGGCTAATATAGTATAGGTTTTGATCACTATTTGAAAGAAGGGATATATAAATGAATCCTGCTCAGATCGCGGCGCTCGTGATATTTATAATAATGTTCATCCTCATCATCACCGACAAGATAGAGAGGCAGTGGGTGACCCTTGTCGCGGGACTTCTCACGATAATCATAGTCTTTGGCATCATAATGCAGTCGCCTTCAGCAATATGGGAGACATTGAATATCTCAACCTTCGGCGATGTAGGCTTCTGGTATGTGGGAAGCGGAGCCGAGACGGTTTCCGTGGGCATCAACTGGTCCACGATAATCTTTGTGGCCGGTATGATGATAATGGTCGCCGGTATGGAGGAATCGGGCTTCTTCAGATGGCTCTGCCTCCGTATCGCAAAGGCTGTTCATTACAAGGTGATCCCGATCCTCATTACTTTCATGATAATGAGCTTCGTACTTTCAATGTTCATCGACTCCATAACGGTCATTCTTTTCCTTGCGGCAGTTACCATTGAGCTTGCGCAGCTTCTCAAATTTCCGCCGGTTGTGATGATACTCGCGGAGATATTCTGTGCGAACCTTGGCGGCAGCGCGACGATGTGCGGAGACCCTCCGAATATCATAATAGGAACATCCTTAGGCTATACCTTCTTTGATTTCCTGAAGAATACAGGAGTGATCGCCATCATCTGCTTTGGCGTGATACTCATCTATTTCCTTCTGGTATGCAAAAAGCCGCTCACCGCGAAGCAGAAGGAAGGCGGGATAGATATTTCAAAGATCCCTGATCCGAAGGATGCCATCACTGACCGGAAGCATTTCTTTATAAGCTGGGTGATCTTCCTTTGCGCGGTGGTACTCCTTATCACTCACGCTCAGACCGGCTTCACGGTGGCCCTTATCGGGGTGGTGATAGCGGCAGTGACCCTTATCTCTTACGGAAAGCGGATCCCGAAGGTCTTAAAGACAGTCGATTACAAGACGCTGCTCTTTTTCATAGGACTCTTCATAGTCGTGGGAGGGCTTGAACAGACAGGAGTGCTGGAACTCATAGCCGACTGGATAGAAGCAGTTTCGGGCGGTAACGCAGTGATAATGATCGCCATCATAATCTGGGTATCTGCCATGGCCTCCGCCTTCGTAGACAATATCCCCTTCTCGGCTACGATGGTTCCGGTCATCCAAAGCCTTGCGGGACTTTCCGGGGTGGATCTCCATGTTCTCGCCTGGACGCTTTCGATGGGAACGGATATCGGCGGTTCCATGACTCCCATTGGAGCTTCCGCGAATGTCGTAGGTATATCAACGGCGGAAAGATCCGGTTATGTCGTGACCTGGGGCAAGTACCTGAAGGTCTGCGCGCCAGCCACGTTTATAGTTATAGCGATTTCGATGCTCATTATCTTTGTAAGATACGGGCTCATATAAGATTTTTGATCGAAAAAGCCCCCTCCGAAAGGAGGGGGTCTTTTCTTCTTCATCCATTGGGATTTATGGACGAAGTAGTAAGCAAAAAGGGATATGGACAAAAGCCGGACCGCATGAGGAATAGCATCATGGCATCACCTGATGCGGCCCGGTGCTTTATTTTTCGATGATCTAACCTGAGTAATCTACGGTCTTTCCGACAGTAAGCTCAACTTTTGAAAAGACCCTTCCCTCAGCAGCCTTATAGCCGTAGTCGGAGAGTGCGCGCATCAGAGCTTCGGGACTTTCGCTTGAGATATAGAGTCCCTTTTTCCAGTCAAAGGAGTCTTCGTTTTCATTCTCAGTCTCTTCGAGCTTTTCGTCTTTTAACCGCTCCTGCGTCTCCTTCTTTTTCTCCAGACGGTCTTCCTTCAGTTTTTCTTTTGCCTTTTTTTCATCAGCCTTTTTTGCAGCCTTCTTTTCCGCAGCCTTTTTTTCTATCCGCTGTTTCTGAAGGGAGAGGCTCTCATCTACAACCGCGAAGAAGGAGGAGTTTCCGCCGTCGTTCGCATTGCCATTCCCGGAGACATTCATTCCGAAGCCCTTCACAAGGCCCGAAAGACCTCCCGCGGAAAGCTGCTGTCCGAAGGCCTGAAGCTTCTTTGTTGAGCTTTCTATGATGCCTTCATATTTTTTTCTGAAGTCCTCGTCCGTTGCCATGCGTTCGATCTTTTCTTCGTCTATGAGGACGACTGTCTTGTTCTTATTCCCATAGGATGCGGCATTTGCCTGGGCGGCCTGTTTCTGGTCTTTTGAGACGACTATGAAATCAAGATTAGAATATTTCTTCTTCAGGCTTTCAAGATAATCATTCGCTTCTTTGGAAAGAGTGACATTTCCTATGGTCTTTCCTGAAGGTCGCACCTTTCCCGTATCACTTAATGCTGATGTTTCAGTATATTCCGTTACTTCAGGGCGTGCAACAGCGTTTTCTGAATTTTTTACATACTCAGAAACAGCAGAACGGACCTTTTCCGTAAGCTCATTTTTCCGTGCAGGAGAAAGACCGGAGGTACTTCCGGTGTATGATCTGGAATAGCTTGAGTAAATATCTGTAACAAGACTCATAGATAGTACCTCCTCCGTGAGGTCTTACGCGGACAAAAAATTCCGCTGTAAATATCTGACCGGAACGCGATCCCTGCATAAACCGACTTCCCTGTCGGCAATATCCGGCTGTACTCTGTATATCGGAATGAGGGGAGGAAAACTTAACCCCAAAAGAAATGTTTTTCGGAAAAGATTCCGGAAAGCGGATAACGAGAATCGAACTCGCCTCTCAACCTTGGGAAGGTCGCATTCTACCGATGAACTATATCCGCAAGTGAGGAGTATTGTAACAGTTTTTATATGCAACTGCAAGTGGAATAAGGTATAATAGACGGGATTTTTGTTTTAAGGAGTGTCAGTTTTGAAGAAAAAGATATTTGCGGCAGTGGCTGCTGCAGCGCTTTTTACAGTTTCTCTCACCGGCTGTACCGACAAGAGCAAGAAGCAGGATGAATTTAAAGCCGCCGGCATTGAATACATGAAGGCCGGGAATTATGCCGAGGCAAAGACTCAGTTTGAGCGAGCCCTTGACAATGCCGGCTATGTGATAGGAGACAGGGAACGGGATATTAATTATTATCTTGCCAGCGCTGACTATATGCTTGCAGATCTTGACGGCGCGCTTGAAAGGATAAATGCCCTTCTTGAGTTTAATGATAAGGATCAGGATGCCATGTTCTTCAAGGGCTGCATCCTCCTTGCAAAGGGGCAGAACGAGGAAGCCGTCTCCTGCTACAATGCCGCGATGGAGATCGATCCGGGAAATTATGATATGGGGATAATGGCTTACGAAAATCTCATGTCATTCGGACTTACCGAGGAGGCTTCGGCATTACTGAATAAGGCTGTCTCCTACACAGGAGAGGGCAGCGTGAAGAGTACGGGAAAGGGGCGGATGCTCCTTATCCTTGACAGATATGAAGAAGCCATCAACGCCTTTGAAGAGGCGGCTTTGCTTGGAAATAATGAAGCGCTCCTTTATGAAGCAAAGGCCATGGCGGAGCATGGTGACACGGAGGGGGCTGCGGCAAAGCGGGAGAAATATCTTTCCCAGGTGAAGGAACCTTCGATAGAGGGACTCTCGCTCCTTGCAGAGATCGCAAGGATATCAGGTGATTACCAGGGTGCGCTTACTTATGTGGATCAGGCGCTCTTGCCGCTTTCCGAAGAATCCGAAGAAAATACGAAAAAGCTGATGCAGAACCAGTCTGCGGTCAAATCGCTGAAGAGGACCGAGATAGCCTGCCTTGAGTTCACGGGAGATTTCAACAAAGCTTATGAAAAGGCAGCTGCGTATATGACGGCCTATCCCGCCGATGTGGCTGCCGCAAGGGAGCTTGTGTTCCTGGATTCACGCAGGGATCAGTGATAAGAAAGTGCTTGCTATATCGTGATGCGAGTGGTATTATAATACGGCTTCTGAAGCGAATATGTGCGTGTAGCTCAGCCTGGATAGAGCACTTGGCTACGGACCAAGGTGTCGGGAGTTCGAATCTTCTCACGCACGGGAAACAAAAAAAGAGGACGGGGTTGCCCGTCCTC
>OMRF01000161.1 GCA_900313435.1 uncultured Lachnospiraceae bacterium
CGGCGGCTCATCCGTGCGCGACAAGGAGCGCATAATGAATGTCGCGAGGCGCTGTGAAAAGGATTACCGCGCCGGAAACAGAGTTGTGGTCGTGCTCTCAGCCATGGGAGATACGACAGATGATCTTATAGCAAAGGCACATGATATCAATCCCGATGCGCCAAAGAGGGAGATGGATATGCTGCTCTCAATAGGGGAGCAGGAATCGGTGGCTTTGATGGCAATGGCGCTGAACACCCTTGGAGTGCCTGCCATATCGCTGAATGCCTTCCAGGTTGGGATGCATACCACCAGCACTTATTCCGCGGCCCGATTCAAGAGGGTGGATACGGAAAGGATGCTTCATGAGCTTGACGCCGGAAAGGTAGTAATAGTGACGGGCTTTCAGGGCGTGAATAAATATGATGATGTGACGACCCTTGGACGCGGTGGTTCTGATACGACAGCGGTTGCGCTTGCTGCTACGCTCCACGCGGACAAGTGCGAGATCTTCACCGATGTGGATGGTGTTTACACGGCAGATCCACGCATCGTGAAGAACGCGAGAAAGCTAAATGAAATCAGCTATGACGAAATGCTTGAGCTGGCGACACTGGGAGCACAGGTCCTTCACAACCGTTCGGTAGAGATGGCAAAGAAGTACGGTGTTACTTTGGTGGTGCGGTCAAGCCTTAATGAATCTGAAGGTACTGTTGTCAGGGAGGTGAACAACGTGGAAAAGATGCTTGTAAGCGGAGTTGCATGTGACAAGAACGCGGCGAGGATCGCCCTTATCGGTGTCAAGAATGAGCCCGGCGTGGCTTTCAAGATATTTGACGAGCTTTCAAGGAAGAATATCAATGTGGACATGATCCTCCAGTCTGTCGGACGTGACAACACAAAGGATATAAGCTTCACAGTGGATCAGGAGGAAGCGAAGAACGCCATGGATGTTCTGAAGGAGAACCGGGAGAGGCTTACCATTCAAAAGATAGAGGATGAGGTGAATGTCGCGAAGCTTTCCGTGGTAGGTGCCGGAATGCAGTCAAATGCAGGTGTCGCGGCGAAGATGTTTGAGGCGCTCTATGATGTGGGAGTTAACATCAGGATGATCTCCACCTCTGAGATCAGGATCACGGTCCTTATCGACCTTGACGACACGGATCGCGCGATGCGTGCTGTCCATGACAAGTTCCTTCCGGATGATAACTGATCGTCCTTAAAGGTTTCCGGTTCTTGCGATGCCCTGCATCTTTCATGAACTGACCGGCTTCTACTGCCCGGGCTGCGGCGGGACGAGGGCGTTTCTCGCTCTTATCACCGGTCATCCCATATTATCTTTCTTATACAACCCTGCGGTGATCTACACCGCAGGTGTTTTGCTTTTTTACGCGGTCTGGGGGATTTCGTACGCTGTATCGGCACGCAAAAAGGAGACAGGGAAGCTAAAGAGACCCAAGTTTTACCTTGCATTCGTGTGGGTATTCATAGCGATACTCTTGATAAATTGCACGGTGAGAAATCTCGTGCTGTATTTTTACGGGATCGATCTGATGCCGGGGGTATAGTTTTTTCTATTTTCTCTTGTATTTGTGGAGCTTTCGTGCTATGTTTTCAACAAGGGTAGCATATCTGATTACGTTTCGGGCGTAACCTGAGGGTCAAGAGATACTTAACAGGGATCAGATCACTGCTCTTTTTTATTGCTTATATAAGCCGTTACAATATAATTTCTCTGTTTCTTAGAGGAATTTACAGCCTCTATCACATAATATGTTCCATCTATCTTTTTTGATATCCTGATCATAGGGGAAGGTTGTCCGTTTTCGTCTAGATAGCCTGTAGTTGCAACGTCATCATATTCGATCTCATCAAAGTTCATAATGACATAACCCATTCTCGCTATATCCTCTGCACGTTCCATTGAATGGTCCTGCTCTCCGTTTGCTCCATGCCTGTTTTCAATATGGCGGATAGCATTTATATCAAGTACCACCCTGCTCCCCTGAACCTTCTTTCCGGTAAGCTTTTCTATCTTATCTGCCGCACTTTTCGGCAAAAAAGCAATTGTAATATAATTCAGTTTGTCTTCACCGTTTAATACTTTATCAACGAATTCCAAGACCGCTGGATCTGTGGATTCTTCATATCTTCTTATAAGCTCCAATTCTTCCGCGCTGTGTTCCATGGTCAAGACGCCCCCTATCTTCTGTTTTAACGAAAATGGAATTGAAAGCAGAAAAACAAAAATGACGGCGAAAACGCCATAAATATGAAAATAGATAAAAGAATGATTCTGCCTTCAAAGAGGATAATAGTCTGAAGAGGAAAAAATTGCAAGACGTATATTGAAGGGCTTTGCAAGGAGAAAGGGGCTGGTCCGTTGTCTCTTTTGATTATTATGATTTGTTTTCGGGTATATATGTTATGACATCTTCTATTGAGCATTCGAGAATGCCGCAGAGAACGTCAAGTGTATGAGTGCTGACATAGGCATTTGCTCGAAGACGCGATAATTGGCCTGCACTTATGTGGTAGGTGTTTATCAGCGTATACTGTGATATCTGCTTCTCTTTCATAGTAGACCACAGCTTGTCGTAAACGATCAAAACGAATTCCTCTCTCCCTCAGAGAGGGAACAATGTTCCCATTTCTTGACATATTAGCCGATAATTGCTAACATTACATACTAGCCATAAGTGGCTAATGTATGGAGGTATTTACACGGATTGAAAGGTTTTAAATGCCTTTTAAAGAAAACTCCCCGCTCTCTTGAAAAGAGCAGGGAGTTTTTTTCATCTGCTAAATGATCTACGATCATGATGTTCCTCGGAACGTTTCCGATATAGAAAAATCTCCAACCTTTTCACCCTCTTC
>OMRF01000110.1 GCA_900313435.1 uncultured Lachnospiraceae bacterium
AATGGACCCCTAACCCCGTCCCGGGGGCCCAAAAAGCTGCTATCCTATTACAGGAAGGAGACTTAAATATGAAAAAGAATACTCAAGACAACAGGAATACTGTTGCCCTCGCGCTGACCGCTTTTTTTGCTGCGATCATCGTGCTCATGTCATTTACCCCTATAGGCTACATTCCGCTGGGTGTGATCAACGCAACCATCATCCACATCCCCGTTATCCTTGGAGCAATCTATCTCGGACCGAAGAAGGGAGCTTTTCTGGGCTTTGTTTTTGGCCTTACTTCGTTCCTTAAAAACACCTTTATGCCCGCCACGCTTTCGGCCTTTGTATTCTCACCCGTTCTTGCCGCGCAGGAGGTGGGTCCCATAGGCGTGCTCTATTCCTCGATCATCTGCTTTGTTCCGAGGATCTTAGTCGGCATCGTTCCATACTATGTTTACAAGGGGCTTCTTCGTGCTTCAAACGGGAAGCACAGGGCTCCACTTGATATATTATTTTCAGGGATCATTGCCGTGATCCTCTTCTTCGGGCTTTCCGCTTATTCAAGAAGGTCAGGTGCTTCCGACGTTTTATCATATGTGATCGGAGCATCAGCAGGGGCAGCGGCTTTTGTCATCATTACCCTTGTATCAAGAAGATCAAAGCTTAAGAGTATTCCCTATCTTTACGCCGGGCTCACAGGCGCCATGACGAACACGCTGCTTGTTATGCCTCTTATCTATGTATTCTACAGAGAGCCCTATGCCGCGGCGCTTTCCGTGGATCCGGACGCACTGATCTCCGTGATCCTTGGAATAATAACATTCAACGGCTTGATGGAGGCTATCGTTGCAGCGGTGATCACGGTACTTGTCGGCGCATCTCTTGTTAAGATACGGGGAATACAAGGAGAAGGGAACTATGCCCTCAAATAAAGACAACACGCTTTTAGGGAAGCACATAGTACTCGGGGTGACAGGCTCTATCGCTGCATACAAAGCGGCAGTACTTTCAAGTTCTCTCGTAAAGGAAGGAGCAGAGGTACGGGTGATAGAGACAAAGAATGCTCTAAAGCTCGTAGGTGAAGCTACTTTTGAAGGCCTGACCCACAACAGGGTCCTTATCGATACCTTCTCCCCCGATAATGCTTCGGGAGTAGAGCACGTCGATCTTGCCGGCTGGACGGATGTTTTTGTGGTGGCGCCTGCATCTGCCGATATCATTGCAAAATTTGCCTGCGGGATAGCTGATGATATGCTCTCGACCGCGTTTCTTGCAGTGCGCCGTGATACCCCTGTCCTCGTCGCTCCCGCGATGAACACCAATATGTACGAAAATCCCGCGACGCAGGAAAACCTTGCTACGCTTCGGCGTCGCGGGATAAAGATAATAGAGCCGTCTTCCGGCTACCTTGCCTGTGGAACGGAGGGTAAAGGCCGTCTGGCAGAGCCTTCCGAGATACTTTTCCACATAGAGGCCGCCGTCTCAGAGCAGGATCTTTTTGGAAAGAAGATAGTGGTCTCAGCGGGGCCCACGGCCGAAGATATAGATCCCGTGCGCTTCATAACGAACCGCTCCAGCGGGAAGATGGGCTTTGCCATTGCTGAGTCTGCCGCGCGCCGGGGCGCTTTGGTAACCCTTGTCAGCGGTCCTACCGTACTTTCGGCCTCGCCCCTTATTGAAAAAGTGATAAGCGTGCGAAGCGCGGATGAGATGCATGAAGCGATAATAAGTGAAGCAAAAGATGCCTATGCTGTGATAATGGCGGCTGCAGTCGCAGATTATACTCCGGAAGTAAAAGCTTCAGAAAAGCTTCATAAGGGCGACCATGATATGTCAATTCCGCTTATACGTACAAAGGACATACTTCTTGACCTTTCGAAGAACAAAGGCGATACTATACTTGTGGGCTTTTCAATGGAGACGGAAGATCTCATTGAAAACGCCAAAAGGAAGCTCCAGAAAAAGGCTCTCGACATGATCTGCGCAAATTCCGTGAAGCAGGAGGGTGCCGGATTTTCGGTGGACACAAATGTACTTACCTTGATTACAAAGGATGAGATGACAGAACTTCCCATAATGTCAAAGAAAGCCTGTGCGGACAAGATCCTGGATCGGCTTTCGCTTCTGTAAAAAGAAACACACGGGGGATTGAGATGAAAAAAAGGGTTATTTCGAAGAAAAAAGGTGTGGCGGTCCTTCTTTCCTTATTGCTTGGCTTTTCATCATTATCGCTTTGTATTGAAACGAGAGCTCTGGCAGACGGGGATGAGACTGATTCTCAGGAGACAGAAACTCTCAAAGATGACAGCATCATCTTTTCCGGTTTATTAAGTGAGTATACCTACACAGGAGAAGACGTAAGCAAGGGGATAAGCGCTTCCGCAACCTCGGGAAAGACAGTAACACTTGAATACTACAAAGGTATTTCGACTTCGGGGACTACCGTAACACCTATAGAGGTGGGAACCTATACCCTCGTTGCAAGCGTACCTCCGGATGACACCTATGCAGCCGAATCCTTTGCCAATTCTTTTCAGATAGTCCCCGCCACCATTACGGAGAGAATGATAGGCTCAATTTCCGAGCAGACATATACAGGCTCTGCAATAGAACCTCTCCCGACGGTCACCTTCAATGGAAAGACACTTACGAAGGATACCGACTATACTTTATCCTATACAAACAATGTGAGCGCGGGAACTTCCGCCGTTGTGACAGTTACCGGCAAGGGCAACTTCAATGGAACGGCATCAAAGCTTTTCACTATCAGTACCGGTGAAAAGCCGGCACAGGTCTTTGCACCGGACTTTTCGACTGACCGCACATTAATCTATGGTGATCCTGATTTTAATGTTAAAGCCACCCTTTCAACGGGAGACGGGACCATCACCTATCAGAGCTCTGATCCTTCGGTCGCTACAATTTCAGATACTACGGGACTTGTTGTCATAAAGAAGGTCGGGAGTACCGTTATCACGGCGAAAGCCGCGGAGACAGATACCTATGCCGCGGCAACAGCCTCCTTTACACTTACGGTAAGTAAGGCAACTATAGTTGTTACGGCTCTTGACAAAATAATAAAGCAGGGTGAGAGAGCACCACCCTTAAATGATCCCGTTCTTGATACAGACTATGTCGTTACAGGTCTTATAGGAACCGACGCCTTAAAGGGCGAAGCTTATATGAGATATCAGAAGAACGGGACCGAAGTGACCCCCGACACCTCGCTGACAGGCACTTATGACATCGTAATAAGCGGCTTCCTTCCCCCTTCTGCCAATTACAATGACGTGACGTTTGTAAACGGCACCCTTACCGTGCAGAGGGGTTCCGGCACCTCAGGCGGCATCGGAACGCCGGTGATCCCCGGAGATTCGGAAATAAAGGGCTGGGACAATGTGATCCAGGAAGTTGAAGCAGAGCTTTCCGCCGCTTCAGAGGAGGGGCTG